>NZ_SOGD01000020.1:0-49434 GCF_004402345.1 Cryobacterium sp. TMT2-15-1
AGTTCATGCTCACGGTTCTCGCCGCTATCGCACAGCTGGAGCGCAAATCCATCCGTGAACGGCAGGCAGAGGGCATCGCCATCGCGAAGAGGAACGGGAAGTACGAGAAGGCTCCGAAGCTTGGACTGGAGCAGATCACTGAGGCCCGCGAGCGGGTCGAGGCTGGCGTGCCGAAAGCGTTGGTGGCCCGGGACCTCGGGGTGTCGCGGCAGACGCTCTACGCCGCGCTGAACAGCTCCGGCAAATACGCTACGTTTGCGGCCGTCTGAGAATGATCATGGGAGCGCGCCAGAACTAGGCGACTCCTCGGGAGGTCGCAGCGGACAAGGCGTCACTCTGAACGTTAGGCTTCCCAACAGAACCCCTGAGATCGGAGGACCAGCATGAATGGTGACGGCACACAGAATGAACCGATCCAAGACCAGCATTCTCAATCGGACGAGGACAAGGTGGCGGGGATTCTCGCACAGGAGGAAGCTGACCTCGCCGGCCACAGCGAACACCAAGTCCTCGACGCGCTGCGTGAACGATTCGCAGATGCTGGACACACTGTGAGCGAAGAAGCACTCCAAGACCATGCGCGTCGAATCGCCGGTCTCGACCCGAACGATTTCTCCAGCAAGACACGATGACTTCCTANACGGAGGCCGACAGGTTCTGCGTGAGCACTCAGGAACGGCGTAGGAACCGAATCAGAACCGCGTACCCAGGCCAGCGACATACAATTGCGTCGCCGCTGCCAGCCGGCATCCCTCGACATGTGCGAGCCCTCAGCGCGCCGGCGGCGGAATCTGAACGAGGCGGCCTGGGTGCGAGCCCCTTCGGTCACCCCCCTCTCGGCGGGAGTACCAACTGATCCCAGCCACCCTGCCAACACCGCATGTCGGCTGGGTCGCGCGCATGAGGATGTTGCTCCGCGAGACCGAGGCCGCCGAAGAGATACTTGCCGGCCTGGGCCACGACCGGGAGGTGTGGCACCCGGTCGCGTACTTCTACGGCGTGCAGGAAATCTCCAATCGACTTACGGAACGCGCCGACCTGCCCAAACGAATCGGAGAAATGCTCACACCCGCCCTCAAAACGTTCGGCATAACGCATCCCAACCGGTTTCTCTGACCGCGTGAGGTTCCGAGCAATTCCCCACGAAAGGCCCCAATCACGTTAACGTGCCACGCCAGGACCTCCGTGACTGGTGAAGATGTTAGATACCTGCACTCCCCATGTCGAATAAACGTTCGATAGCAGGGGTTGGAGGTACGGATGGGACGGGGCTTCCCGCACCTCCACGTCGCCTCCGCGTACTCGCCGCACTACGGCGTGACCATGCTCGAAGCGCTCGTCGACCAGGCGGCCGCCGCCGGCGCTGACTTCCTCGCCTTCACCGACCGGTACGGGCTGTACGGGGCCATCAAACACGTTCGGGCGTGCGCGGCCGCCGGGATCCGGCCGGGCCTCGACGCGGACCTGGCCGTCCACGATGACGAACACCGGCCGCTAGGATGGGGACCCTGCTCGCGCACGGCGGGGGCGGTTGCCGGGTTGCGTGCATGGCTCCGCGTCATGCCGATCGGCTCGATCACCTTCGAAGTCGTCTGCCATCTCGCACCGACCGGGCAACGCGGTTCGGTGGCTGCGGCCACCCGGATGCTGGGCCTTGCCGAGGACACTGGGACCCCCGTCATCCTCTCCAACGCGGCAAACGCGTCGTCTTCCTCTCGCTCGAGGACGACAGCGGGCCGGTATCCAACGTGGCGGAGAAAATCCCGGTGCGTCATGCCGCGGAGCGGGAACGGGAGCGGGTGGTGGTCGAGGCGGAGGCGGAGGCCGCGGACAACGTCATTCAGATGTGGAAGCGGAGGGCGTGAGGTCGCGGACGATATTCACTGGACGGCGCTCCTCTGGGCGGGCAGAGTGTTCGCGGCGCACCCGGCCAGCGTCAAGCCTGCGATGGCGGCAACGGCCGGCGGATCTGTCGCCTAACCTGAATGAGTCCGAACGGTTGTCTGACCGACACCGTCCGGGCCGCGGGTCAACGACGCCAAACGGCGCTCAGCATGCCCGAACCAGAGATGAGAACCACCATGACCGTTTCTAACAAAGTCGCACTCGTCACCGGAGCCGGACAGGGAATCGGACGCGGCATCGCCCTCCGCCTCGCCCAGGACGGCTACGACATCGCCGTCGCCGACCTCGACTTCCAGGCCGAGAAGGGCGCCGGTGTCGTCGCCGAAATTGTGGCTCTCGGACGCAAGGCCGTCTTCGTCACCGCCGACGTCTCCAACCGCGACGACGTGTTCGCCGCAGTGAACACCGCGGCCGAGAAGCTCGGCGGGTTCGACGTGATCGTCAACAACGCCGGCATCGCGCAGGTCACACCCATGCTCGAGATCACGGCAGAAGACATGGAGAAGATCTTCCGCATCAACGTGAACAGCGTTGTCTGGGGAATCCAGGCCGCCGTCGCGAAGTTCGACGAGCTCGGCCACGCTGGCAAGATCATCAACGCCGCCTCCATCGCCGCCATTCAGGGCTTCCCCATCCTCGGCGCCTACTCGGCGTCGAAGTTCGCCGTGCGCGGCATCACCCAGGCTGCCGCCCAGGAGCTCGCACCCCGAGGCGTCACCGTCAACGCCTACGCTCCCGGCATCGTCGGCACCGGTATGTGGGACCTCATCGACGAGAAGCTCAGCGCCATCAACGGCAAGCCGCGCGGTCAGAACCTCAAGGAAAACGTCGAGGGCATCGCGCTGGGCCGTATCGAGACCCCGGAGGATGTCGCCAAGATCGTGTCGTTCTTCGCTGGCCCCGACTCCGACTACGTGACCGGCCAGGTCCTGCTCGTCGACGGCGGGATGCTCTACAACTAGAGCCTGGCACGTTCTGGGGAGCGACGCCCCGCGACGAACGGATGGCGAGGTCGGGAACAATCCGGACCTCGCCATCGGTGCGCGTGTACTGGGTACCCCTGGAGGGATTCGAACCCCCAACCGTTTCCTTGGGACGGCGCTCGGAATCAAGGACATCCTTTGTCCCGGGTACCGGCCCAGGGCGAATCAGTACCGCGTGCTGCCTCACGTTGTAGGTGCCCGTCTCGACCCAGATCGTGTTGTGGATGATCCGGTCCATCGTCGCGTCCGCGTGGACTCCGGAGCCGAGGCGCTGGTGTGTGACTCCTGGAACTCTGTGGCGGAGTTATCAAATCGGATGAAATCACGTCGAATTTCAGCCGGACTGTAATTACTAGAGTTGGCGCCGAACATCGACCTGTGGCTTCATCCGCCGGCGAGAGGAAGCGGGCATCTGCGCCTACCCGTGTCTATGGGTAAGGGGTCGTACTTCGACGGTCGATATGTGGGTTCGAGTCCCACCACCGGTACCACAGCCTGTTTCACATCGCGTGTACAGCGCTGTAAGGTCGAGGCAAGAGGCTCAGCACCGTGGCGCGCATCGCGGAAAAATGGGCTTCCCGCTGTCAACGACGACGAACCGGAAGAAGATCACGATGATGAGGCCCCGCACGCACGCCTTCCTCGCCCGCCTCTCGATCGCGCTGAGTGTGACGCTTCTGACGGGGGCGATGGTCCCGACGGCCACTTCAGCTGCGGCCAGCCGTGACAATCCCAACTCCTACACCAATCCGCTGTCTCCGGAGGGTCGAGACGGCAACGTTGTCGAGAGCTGCGCCGACCCAACTGTGTTGCGCGGGCAAGCTCCAGAAGACACTACGTGGTACATGTACTGCACCACCGATCCGCTCAACGACGAAGATCTCAATGCAGACGGCGATCTGGCGTTCCACCGAGTTCCGACCATGGCCTCCGAGAATCTGGTCGACTGGACCTACGTAGGGGACGCGTTCGACACTCTTCCCTCTTGGGCTGAGCCCGATGCGGCGCTCTGGGCACCCGAGGTGGTGTACTCCGACCTTTTCGACCAGTACTACATGTTCGTCGGTGTCACCGACACAATCGCAACGGTGAGCGGTGTCGATGATTGCGGTAGCGACAACGCGATAGGTGTTGCTGTGAGTGCGAGCCCCACCGGCCCATGGCTGTTCTCCGACGAACCTGTGATCGACCCACGTCAGAACGGTGAGGGCTGCAATTTCCTGTGGACCTACGACCCGGATGTGCTCGGAGACACGGTGAGCGAGGCGAGTGTGCTGTATTACGGCAGCTATTACGGGGGCGTGTTCGGTGCAGACGTGACTTTCTCCGCCACCGGAGCATCGGTCGACGAATCCACCTCGACCCTCGTCGCCCTCGACAATAAGTACGAGGGTTCCAACGTGGTGCAAAAAGACGGCTTCTACTACCTCTTCCTTTCTGCGACCAACTGCTGCAACGGAGCGCTGACCGGCTACAGCGTCTTCGTCGGCCGCTCGGCTGATCCGTTCGGTCCGTTCGTCGACGCGCAAGGAATTTCGCTAACGGATACCCAGACCGGAGGTACGCCGTTCCTCACCATGAATGGCAATCGTTGGGTCGGCACGGGGCATAACACGGTGTTTCAGGATGCCGCGGGCGCATGGTGGACGATATATCACGCGGTTGACCAGCGCGATCCATTCTTCGAGACAGCCACCGGATTCACGAAACGCCCGGCTCTCCTCGACGCCATCGACTGGGTCGATGGATGGCCGACCGTGAACGGGGGGCGCGGTCCGTCTGATCGCGAACTATTCGCGCCCGCCGGCCAAGAGGGCGAGAAGGCGCGTCCAACGCCCCGGATTGAGCGGCAGCAGACCCCTGGCCAACTGCTACCTGACTACACTGACGAGTTTTCCGGCACGGAGTTGTCGCCTGCTTGGTCTTGGGATTGGGCCGGAGACGAATCGACCTCGTCGGCTCCGACACCGCCCGCATCCAGCATCGTCGACGGGGTACTCACGGTTCCGATCGAGGCGACCGACCTTTTCGCAGACGTCGACACGGCATCCGTCCTCGTGCGCGAAGCACCCGACCGCGATTACGTCGTCGAGACACGCGTGCGGGTCTCGGTGCCCGACGAGGGCTGCTGCTTCAATTTCGCACAGGCGGGAGTGCTCGCCTACGGGGACGAAGACAACTACGTCAAACTCTCCAACACATCGATCTTCAACACCCGACAGACCGAGTTCGCCAAGGAGATCTCCCCGGTGCCAGAAGGATGGGCACGGTACGGCAACACGGTTGTCGGCCCGCCATCGGAGGAATGGACCTACCTGCGCATCGCCGTCGAGAAACTGCAAAGTGCGGCCAGCGCGGCTGCCGGTGGAGACACCGAGCGCTACACCGCTTACACCAGCCAGGACGGCAAAACCTGGGTCCGCGGGGGCACCTGGACGCACGCGATCGGAGACGAACCACGCTTTGCGCTCGCCGCTTTTGGATTGCAAGACGCTAGCCAAAAGTTCACCGCAGAGTTCGATTATGTGCGGGTGTCTAAGCTCAGCCGGAAGGAATAGTCGTTGGTGGCACGAAGGGCACCGATCATTGCTCATGGCGTGAACGCAGTGCGCTAAGTTGTGAACATTTCCGCGCAGACCTGGGTTGCCAGAAACCGCGCCACACTGGCCCGATTCTTCGCTGAAATGGCCGACCCAAAGTTGACAAAACACAACACGCTTCAAGTGGCGACGACGACACCAAAAACCGCGAAACACCACCACTACAAGACCCGCGGACACGTCCCATAAACGCGACTGTAGTACTAGCCCTGCCCGAACTCGCCGGCTCCAGCGCGCTCGAGCGCCAGCGGATCGCCGAGCACCAACCGTTCTCCTCCATACGAGACTTCCGAGGGGGGGGTCCGGCCGCGCCGGCGCACGTTCGATGCCCTGGCCCGGGTCGGCGCCCTGGACTCGTTCATCGGCTACGACCGGGCCCGCCGCGGCGATCTCCTTGCCCATATCCAAGGCCGGCGGGCGCGCCCTCCCCGTCGGACCCGACCAGCTCGTGTCCGACATTGACCTACCGTTGCCTGACTTCTACCGGTCAGTCACCGCCCTCGACCTCCGCGGCCGCACCCAAACAGACGTGGAACTCCGAGACCTCGGCCTCGCCGTCGGCCACCATCAAATGACCCGGTTCTACCCTTTGGTCAAGGAACTCGGGGTCACGCCGGCGTCGGAGCTAATGAAACTGCCGGGCGGCACCGAAGTCCTGGTCGCCGGGGTCCGCCGCGCCACCCACACACCCCCAATGCGAAGCGGCAACCGCGTCGTATTCCTCTCCCTCGACGACGGCACCGGACCGGTCTTCAACGTGGTGTTCTTCCACGACGCCCAGGCACAGATCGGGGCGCCCGTGTTCCGCACCCACTACGCCCTGTTCCGCGGCCGAACCCGGCGCGCCGGCGCCCGCGGGGTGTCAGTGACCGGCGAGCCGATGTGGGATCTGCTGGACGTGGCAGGGAAGGTCCGGGCCCGCCAGGCCGCGGAACTGGAGCGAGAGCGGGTAGTGGTGGAGGCGGAGGCTGCGGTCCCTATTCACGGGACGGGCGTTCCTTTAGACGGGCCTGACTGCGAATTCTCTCGGGCAGGGCAAACGGGACGGTCCCTTCAGCACGAGCCCCCAGCCGTTTCGTGTCGATTTCCATACTCGGCTGCACAAATTCCGCACTCGCGTGCGCAGCTCATTCACGCCACCACGGACCTTGGGTCCGTGCCCATGAGAGTCCGGCTTCCGGGACAGCGGATGCCCGCGCGTGACGACAGAATGTCACGCCCTTTCAGCAGTGTTGTAACTGGTTGGCACCGGGCAGACCTGAAGACGATCTTGTACTCGTGTCGACGCGATACGCGTTGGTCACCCTCGTAGGGTGACAAATTCGCGACGCGAAGTAGCTGCGCGATCGTGCAGGCTCTCGACGCCGGGACGCACACGACACAGAGATCGGGGAACCGCATGACTCAATCACGTGGCCATGCCCGGCCATGGCAAATACTGGGGGCAATCCTGTCCTTGCTTGCTAAGGGCATCGGTGCCGGCTGTCCTCGATCGCCACCATAACTTTCGGAGGCCGCGCTGCCCCAGGCGACCTGCCAACATCGCCGCCGCCGAAAGAGTATCGACCGTAGACGACCAGCACCGCCTCAGCGGGGTCACGTTCCCGGGTCAGGGTGGGTATGTGACTCATCGTGCGTTTGAAGTTGCTTATGCTACGTGCGTCGTAGTACGATCAACGTAGCAAAGCACGGAAGGAGTAGCCATGATTAGCGCAGACGCGATTCGCGGGTACGTCGATCTCATGGTGCTCTCGCTACTCCAGAAGGGGCCGTCCTACGCTTATGAGCTCGTGCAGCAGATCAGCGCTGTGACCGGAGCGGACTACTCCATCAAGCAAACAACCCTGTATTCCGCCGTGAAGCGCCTCGAAGCCTCCGGTCTCGTGACGTCGTTTCCCGGTACATCTGAGTCCGGCAAGTCCCGCACCTATTATCAAGTCACCGAATCAGGTCTCGCCTACCTCGATCAGAAGATCGATGAGTGGCGCGACACCAAGTCTGTAGTTGATCGTTTCGTGGAAGGAATCCGCTCATGAACGTGGTTATCGCCTACCTAGAGACGATGTTCAGCTCGTATCCGCAGACGCCTCGCTTGCTCGAGGCGAAAGCCGAACTGCAAACGATGATGGAAGACGCGTACAGCAGCCTCATTGCCGAAGGATCGACGCAGAACGAGGCCGTGGGGAAGGTCATCACTGACTTCGGGAACCTCGACGAAGTGGCGCCAGCGCTCGGTATCACAGCCGAAATCGCTCCGGCCGATGCGACCTCGATGAACCTCGCTTCAGGAGCTGCCGCTCCGGCCCTCGCCGCAGGGGCATGGGTAGCCACCCAGCCGCCCGTAACGATGAAGGAGGCCGAAGGGTTCGCCGGAGCGCATCGCAACACGCGATACCGGCTCGGTGCTGGCGTCGCATTCTGCGTTATGTCTCCGATCCCACTGCTTCTGTTGCTCAATACCGCAGCTATGCACGATTCACCAGTGGATAGCGGAGCCTCAGTCGTGGCCGGAACCGTGCTTCTACTTTTCGTCGCAGCCGGCGGGGTGGTGTTGCTGGCGGGCATATCCAAAAACTTCACGCCCTTCGCCCGGCTACGAGGAGGAAACTTCGGCCCAAATCCCTCCGTGACCGACTGGGCTGCTGAGCTGGCGCAAACCCACGAGCGCCGCCGCTTTACAGCTCTCACGCTTGCCGTCTTGCTCTGGGCGCTATCTCCCGTACCGCCACTCGTAGTGACCTACCTGCCAGAGACCGCAAATCAGGGCTCCTGGATCATCGGAAGCACGGCCCTCACACTGCTTCTCGTCGCCGCGGGCCTGCTCGTCGCCCTCCCCGCAACCTGGGCGCGGAGCGTCGCCAACACCATCAACCGTGCCAATCTTCGAGACCGCTGAGGCCTAACACACCCTCATTCTCGCTAATGCCTTTGCCCTGCATCAGATGGGCGGCATCGATCACGAACAGGTCGTATTCCTTACCTATGCCGCTGATGCTGTGGCGATCGCATCGCGCAGTTGCTCCAGAGTTGGGGCGCCGGCTAGTCCTGTGGGGGTTGTGTAGATGCGGCAGGCCAGCCCGACCGAAGCCGATAGGTCGGGAAAGAGGTCTGTTCCGCCCACCAGCATGCTCGGAGAACCTCGAAAACCGATTGTCTCTGCGTCTTCCAGATCCTCGACCAACCGCCGGGTCACAACGATGCCGGGGCATGCAGCCGCGATCAACGCCAGCCGCTCAGCAGCAATTTTCCAGTTCGGGCACCCATGGAAGTACTGCAACGTAATATCCATGCCTTCACCGTAAACGTTGCACCGCAGTGCAAGGTCAAGTGGTGAAATGGGAGTATGCAGATTAGAGACCTGGCCATCGCGAGCGGCGTAACCGCACAGACCATCCGGTTTTATGAGCGGCGCAGCCTGTTGGATCACGCCGAACGTGGGGGGAACGGTTACCGCCGCTACAATGAAGCGGCCCTATCGCGCCTGCGGTTCATTCGGTCCGCCCAGACGGCTGGTCTGACATTGGCCGAAATTAGCAGCATCATCACTGTGAGAGAAGCTGGCGAGGTGCCGTGCGAACACGTCTCCAACCTCCTCTCAAAAAGACTTGCGGATGTGCACCGCCGCCAACAAGAACTCGTACTTCTTGAAACAGAGCTGCAACACATCATCGACGCGAGCCAGCATCTCGACCCAGGCGATTGCGAAGCGGGCAGTGTCTGCCACGTCATCACCCAAGCTCGGCATTAGCACGCAACGTTTACTCATGCCATGACGCTGGGAATGTGACGCGTAATGTGCTGTCGGACGAGACCGGGGTTCTGCTCGGTCCGCTATTCCCTCCGGCGAAGCAGCGAGGCCGGCCACCGGTAGATCGTCGGCTCGTGGTGGAGGCAGTGATCTGGCGGTTTTGAACGGGTGTTCCCTGGCGGGACCTGCCGGAGCGGTTCGAGAACTGGAACACGATCTACCGCAACTTCGACCGGTGGGCCAAGATCGGAGTCTGGGCTCGATTTCTCGAGCATGTCCAAGGCGTCGCGGAAGCACAAGAGCAAGTCGATTGGGCGGCGTCGATCGACTCAACGCTTGTTCGCGTGCATCAACACGGTGCGACACTGCCACGACTCAAAAAGGCGCCTGTTGGACTACAACAAAACCAGCGCTGAGCCGCCCGATCATGCGATCGGCCGGTCGCGTGGTGGGCTGACGACGAAGACACATCTCGTGTGCGACGGCAAAGGCCGGCCGCTCAGCTTCGTCGTCACGGGTGGCCAGGTTGCGGACACGATTATGCTGCCGACAACGATGGTCCAGATCCGCGTTCCGACGGCTGGATGGCCCCGGCGTCGGCCGGAGCGGCTGCGCGCGGATAAGGGATACCCGTCGAAGTCGAACCGGGCCTGCCTGCGGGCGCGGGATGTGAGGACGACGATTCCGGAACGAGATGACCAAATCGCTCACCGTCGTAAGCGCCCGGGCCATCCGATCGTGTTCGACGCGGTCGACCACAAGGGCCGCAACGTCGTCGAGCGGTGCTTCACCGACTTAAGCAATGGCGCGGCATTGCGATGCGCTCCGACAAGACCGCTCGGAACTACCCCGCCGCGCTCTGTCTTGCAGCGTCCCTTCAGTGGCTCACCGCCATCTCAGAAAGCGAAGACTGAGCGGAGTCAGAGCTGCTTCCGCATCTTGACGGTAGTGGTTTCATATCCGACTGACTCGTACAGTCCCCGCGCGGCCTCGTTGTGACCGAACACGCTAAGGCCCAGCGTGCTCGCGCCTGCCGCTCGGGCATGGTCTTCAGCGAGCCGCATCGCCGCTCGCCCGTAGCTCTTATTTCGGTATTCGGGCTCGACTACGACGTCCCAGACCCACCACGAAGTGTCATCGCCCGAGCTGTCGCGACCGATCCAGAGGTACCCGACGGTGCCATCCGTGTCGTGAACGAGGTCAAACACAGCGTTATCCGCGGTGGGGGCACCTGCGGGGAATGCCCGCTCTAGAGAATCGGCGGCATGCCGATCGGCAGCATGTGGCGTCTCACCAGCAGTGATCAGGTCTGCCTTGTACTCGGCGTGACACCGTTCCTGCCACGAGGGGAACCGTTGGGCGTTGATCGGAACCAGGGTGATCGGCATGCGACCAGTCTGACAGCGCCCTCGCCACCCCTCATACCCGTAACCAAGCGTATAAACGGTCAGTGAGTCATTCATGATTTGTTCCCTTCTCAGTCCGGCAGACCATCGACGTCAGACAACACGGGGCCTGAACTACGTCGATATTTCGGCTATCAGCCGATGGCTCGCCATCGGCTGATAATTTGGTCCGTTGAACGCAGCGGAGCGGGAGTCAAGGGCGGCCACAGGTCGGATTCCGTAGGAATCTGCGAAGCACCCTTTTACGCCCGTGGGAGGGGAGTGCAACACGGGCGAAACGAGCCGGGCGTTCGTCGGCGCTCTCGATGGATTCGGTGCCACCCGCGGTGTCTTCATCACGACGAGCGCGTTCACACCGGCCGCCATCAGCTACACCGCCGACGTACCGTCTCGCATCATCCTCATCGACGGTCAATGACTCGTGGATTTGATCATCAAGTATCTAGTCGGCGTCCAATCGTGACAGACCTACGCCGTTGTCGAAGTGGACGACGACTTCTTCGATTGACAGCTCCACGTGTGGTCCACAAAGAAGAATTCCAGTCGGCGTAGCTTCCCACTAGAAGCTGATCGGTTCGATCAGTCGCCGGTCCTCGCTGTTGAGCGTGCGGACGTTGTTGACTGTCCGGGCTACCGGGTGCGCCGTCACCGTTCTTGCGATGGCAATGGAGCTGTGTGGTCAAGCATCGACACGGTTTCCTCCTTGTCGCTGATCTTCTCCGGGTGCAGCCATTGGTCCCACACGTCCGGGGTCAAGAACACGGGCATGCGGTCGTGGATTTCACCTGACGCGTCTCGCGCTGCGCGCGTGATGATCGTGAACGTGATCTTCCACCCATCGTCCTCTTGGCGGGACGCGTAGAGGCCGACCGCGGCCAGCAAATCACCGTCGCTGTGAATGAAGTAGGGCTGCTTGGCGTCGTCCATCTGCTGCCACTCGTAGTAGCCGGCCATGGGCACCAGGCACCGTTGGCTGACAAACGCGCTGCGGAACATGCCATTACTGGCCACCGACTCCAAGCGTGCGTTGATGGGGGCCGGGCCACCCGGCTTCGCCCAACCTGGCTTCAATCCCCAGGAAGCCAGGTCCAGGTCTCGCTGCACTGTTGCGTCGTGGATCCATTCCCGCACGATAGGTGCCGGGTCGGTGGGCGCAACACTGTACGAGGGCTTCCAGTCAGCGGCATTGTCGCCGGTGGCGTCGAAGAGGCTCAGCAGCTCGTCTGTCGTATTGGGGACCACATATCTACCGCATATGCAGTTGAAATTAGCTCCACCCCGGCCTCGTCAGCAATGGGGTCGACCGTAACACCTTCTGAGCAACATCACTGAAGGGGGCCTCATGCGAGTCGAACGATGCGGCACTCGGGGCAGCACCAGGAGGGGCCTTCATCGGTGCCCTCGATCACCATGGGCACCAGGCACATTTCGCAGTTCGGCACACCCAGCTCATCGCTCATGACGGACACACCACGCGCGCACCCGTGCTTGGCCTTCAGGCCCGTCACCGGGACGCGGCACGCGGCCGAGGCGGGTGTCATTTTCCGAAGTCGTCAGCACAACGAACCCCTGTGTTTCGGGGTTGTGCAGGCGAGTGTGAACATTGACTTTTTCGTACTCCTCTGCACAAGGCGCCCGTTTGTTCCGAACTCCTCTGCACACAGTGAACAGGCGGCAGTGTCACCGGCGCGCTGGATTGCCCCGGGAGAGCGTGGGCCTCACCCCCTGGGACACGTCGACCAGGTGCTTGCTTCTCCTGAGCCTCGGACAGTTTGGGCTGCTTGCTGGGCAGCCGAACGGCCGCTTTCGCTTTTTCGCTGCTGTGCAGGCGAGTACGAACATTTGTGCAGACGACTTCGAAAATAGACACCCACGACGCCAAGTCCACGTCGCGCGTGACTGTTTCGTCGTGGATCCACTCCCGCACGATTGGCGCCCGGTTCGTGGGGGCAACACTGTAGGAGGGCTGCCAGTCGACGGCGTTGTCGCCGGTCGCGTCGAAGACACTTAACAGCTCGCCTGTCGTGCTCGGGACCACGAATCTGCCGCTATTTTAGAAGCCGCCGCGCTGGAAAGTGTGAAGTCAGTTGTTATTCAGTAGGACGTTGAAATGACCTTGGCAGGACAGGTCACGTTCACACCCTGCGGGGACCTTGGTCGGGTACGCACGCTCCGACTTCGAAGGGACCACACCTTGCCTCGCCCCCTGATCCGGCTCCTGTCCATTGCGGCCCTTGCGATAGTACTGGCGGCGACTGCACCGGCCCAGGCCCAGGCCGCCCCGCCCGATCAGGCCGCCGATGCCGACAACCCGCGCGCGTCGAATTCCGCGACCCTGCTGTATTTCAACGACGCCCACGAGATCGGCCCAGTACTCTCCGGCGGACAGGACCGCGGCGGTGTCGCCCGTCTCTCCACTGCGATCGACACGGTGCGTGAGGACAACCCAGCGACATCCGTCGTCTTCGGCGGCGACCTGGCCGGAGGCACGCTCTTCGGCGGGCTTTACAAGGGGTTCCCGATGGTCGACGCCTTCAACAAGATCGGCGTAGACCTCGCGAACTTCGGCCAGCACGACTTCGACTTCGGGATCGATAACGCCCGCGAGCTCGTTGCCGCGTCGGAGTTTCCGTGGATCACCTCCAACCTGGTCGACGCTGAGGGCGAGCCGTTCGTGGCGGGAGGCACGTGGGAGGTCCAGCGCATCGGCAAGGTGCGAGTGGGCTTCATCGGCCTGACCGACGCCATCGATACGACCTTGGCCAGCGACCAGCTCGACGAGACCGATCCCGTCGAAGCCGCACGGGCCGCCGTGGCCGACATGACAGCGACAGAGAAGGTGGACGTCGTGGTGGCAGTGACACAGCACTCGATGGACGACAACCGGGTGCTGGCGCAGGCCGTACCGGAGATCGATGCCATCTTCGGCGAGGAGATGGCTGAGTACGAGTCCGTCATCTCCTACTCCGGCAGGGTCCCTCTGATGGCGCCCGAGGGGAACATCGGCTCGCTCATCCGGCTCGACATCACCAAAGAGGGCGGCGAGTACATCGTCGCCCCGTCCGTGATCGAGGTGGACCACACGGTCACCCCGGACCCGATTCTGCGCCAGCTCGAGAAGTTCTACGAGGCCGATATGGCGGCCAACCTCTCCACGGTCCTCGCCACTGTCCAGACCCCGCTGCTCAACCCTGATAACGCCGCCCGCCGCCAGGAAACAGCTCTCGGCAACTGGGTTGCGGATGCCTTCCGCGCGTACCACGGCACCCAGATCGGGTGGATGAATGGTGGTGGCCTGCGCGCAGAGGCACCAGGGCCGGACTTCACCACGCGGGACGCGTACTCCATCGCACCTTTCGACAACAAAGTCATGGTGGTGCAGGCGTCCGGGGCCGGGATCGTCGCGGCACTCGAGCAGGGCGTTGGACACGTGGACATTCTGGGAGGCGGCTTCCCCCAGGTGTCGGGGATTTCCTACTCCTACTCCCCCAGTGCTGCCGTCGGCTCACGCGTAAGCGACGTCCGGGTCGCCGGGGAACCAATCGACGTCGCATCCACATACTCGGTGGCGGTAACAAACTACGTCGTCGGTGGCGGCGACGGCGTCGCCGGGTTCTCGGGAGGATCAGTGCTGGTCCCAGCTTCGGGAGCGCCAAGCGACGCGGAGGCGATCATGGCCCACGCAAAGTCGCTCGGCGTCGTCGACGCGACGACGGAGGGACGGATCACCGTCCTGCCGTAAGACCGACGCCGAAATCGGCGGCCTCGCGCACGGCGTTGCACTCACGATCAGCGCGGCAACCCTCCACGCAGGATCTATTGTCGAGTTCCGCCGGCAGCAAGCCCACCCCCACGGCTCGCCCGGCCCGCGCATCATGGTGACAATTCAGCTCATCGCCAGTGCCATCATCAGTTCTGGATTTGTCAACCCAAGTGGGACCCGCCGGGGCAATCTAAGCAGGACCCACTGACCTCACCGCTGCCAAAGAACCGCGGCATCCGACTCCCCGAACAGGGAGGCTCCCCATGGCAGGGCCGAAGCGCTACCTGACCTGACGCGGTCGAGATCGGCCAGAACACACCTCAGGCTCAGATGGGGCCGTCCAACACGCTTGCTTCTCGCACCTTGGCCTCAATCTGCTCGTCCAAGCGAACAGATTCGTCAGCGCGGCTGCGAGGTGCGACGCACCCCCGGACCGACGATAGCCTCGAAGCACAGCAGGTCGTTCATAAGGCGCAGAGTTGATTCGGTTCACGAGTCTCATGCCGGTCCCGCAACCCAGCCTGACCAATGCGAAGTTCAACATCCGAGCAGGGGTCGGAGGTGCCTCAGCGTGGGATCTGCTCATGGCCGACGATCTCGAGGACTGGCTTGACATGAGCCGCCACCGCGAGCGGCACCAGAACAACAACCTTGACCGCGCCGAGTTCCTGCTCACCTTCGCCCAGTACTACCCGTACGGACCCCAGTACGTCATCTTCGGCGGGTTCTTCCAGGTGCGCCCAATCGTGCCGGAGATCATCGGCGGGCCTGGCGACGAACTGGAATTGCTTGACCAGTATTCGGAGTACATCAAACGACTCATCGTCAAGCTGGAGAGGCCGGTCGGCAGAGACCTGTACCTGCGGTGGTACGGGACGCTGCCGGACAGCAAGCTCAACCCCGAGGTGTATGAGCTCGCACCGGACACCAAGCTCGGCACGTTCCCTGGCTACCAGAACGTCAGGCTTAGGCACCACGAACTCCAGCGCATCATCGCCAACGACGAGCCGAGCTGGAAGGACGCTCTATCGAGCGTCAAGGGCGCCTACGTGATCACTGGCCTAAGCGACGGCCGGCTGTACGTTGGCTCCGCAGCGGGCGAGGCCAACGGGCTATGGCAGCGGTGGGCGGGCTACGCCCACCTGCGGAACCTGACTGGCGGCAACAAGGAGCTGGAGCGCATGCGGAGCGATCTGCATGCGGAGCGATCTGGGAGACGACCACATCATCGGCAGCTTCCAGTACTCCATCCTGGATGGATTTTCGACCCCAAGACACAGTCCGAGACGATCCTGCAGCGCGAGTCCTCCTGGAAGCTCGCCCTCGACAGCCGCGGGCACGGGATTAACCGGAACTGACCCACCGCGCGAACCGGTGACCGAACCTCCCCCGCGAGCTGCGAGACCCGCACCACCGGGAGATGCTGCCGAGCATCTCTGCGCGCTTTCGTGCGCTCGGCACTTCCTCGCGGCATCGGCCTCTGCGGTCGGGCATTGAGAACAACTGTCCCGCGACACGCTATCTCAGCCCCACTCAGCCGGCAGGGCTCTTCCTGCCGCCCCTCGGGGCGCCACCCTTCCTCGAACGCCTGACAATCCTGTGGCGCAATGTCAGGCCTGTGGCGGGAATTCTCATGTGATTCCTCGACGGTCCTGCTCCATGCCTCAGCGTCATCAGCTGACATTTCACCGGATCGCACGTCGTTCGCGACCTCGTCCGCCTTCCCCACGCCCAAGTAGATGGAGAACCTCTCGTAGGCCTCAGAAGATAGTTCCGAGCCACCGGGACCCTCGCCGCGATTGTGCGATGTGCCCATAGCTGTAGTCCCCTTTATCATGTAGTCGTTGACTGAACTCTTTAAGGGGTCGCTCGCGTCGTGCCCTTCGGGTCAGGGGCGCGATCGTCGAGCGAGTAGGACCCGGTTGCAGGTGCAACCCGAGCCTCGTGCGTCTCGGGCCGACGAGGGTGTGCGTCCGACTCGGGCAAGCACAGCAACCCACCACCCGCCGGCCGCGAGGGTATGCGCACCGGAGTTTCGCCCGCACTTCAGATCTAGAGCGGAGTCGGTCAGCATCCGGGCAAAAAGAAAGGCCCCGTGACCGGTAGAATTCCTGGTCAAAGGGCCTTTATGTGTAGCGGGAGCGGGAATTGAACCCGCGACACCACGATTATGAGCCGTGTGCTCTAACCAACTGAGCTACCCCGCCACGACCTGTCGGCTGCAAGAGCTTCCAAGCCAGAGCCCCCTGTGGGAATCGGACCCACTACCTCTTCCTTACCAAGGAAGTGCTCTACCAATGAGCTAAGGGGGCGAAGCATCCGTGTGAACGAAAGCCAAGCCAAATTTCGGCAACCGGTAAATATTATCACCAAGTCGGCCGGCTCGATGACCGTGGGGCGGAATCGGGCACCGAAACCCCCGGCAGCGCCCACGCGGTGAAGCTCGGCCCGTCCGTTTCCAGACGGATTCGTCCACCCGCCACGCTGACGGCGGCGTCGCCCAGGAGCCGGGTCGGCTCCCCTGCCACGGACCCGAGCGGCAGTGTCACCGCGCACGCGGCGCGGGCCGCGACCAACAGCACCGACTCCTCCGCACACTCGCGCACGTAGACGAGCACATCCGCTCCCACGTGCACCCAGCGCATCCCGCCGCCGTTCAGGGCCGGGTGGGCGGTGCGCAAGCGGATCAGCGCGGCGTACAGGTCGATTGTGGCCGCCACCTCGGAGTCGCCCGCCGTATCCCACGGCATGGGCGTGCGCGAGCCCTCGCCGTCGTCGCCGGCCAGTCCGAATTCGTCGCCGGCGAAGACCACCGGGATGCCCGGCAGGGTCGCGCTCAGCCCGAAGGCGACGGCCACTCCCCCGTCGATCGCATGGGTGCGGAACCTTGGAGTGTCGTGCGTGTCGAGAGCGTTCATGGTGGCCAGGCGAGTGCGCCAGGGGTAGCCGGCCGTGAACCGGAGGTGAGCGTCCACGAACGCCCGCCCGTCGGTCAGCGGGATGGTGCCGTAGGGCAGCCCGAAGAACGTCGAGGGGCTGTGCGGTTTCGAGAGCCAGCTCCACACCGGTCGGGTGAAGGTCGTATAGGTCATCGCGCCGTGCCAGCCGTCACCCTGGAAGTCGTCCGAGGCATCATTGGTCGATTCGCCGAGCAGGATGGTGTCGGGGTTCTCCGCGATCATGGTGCGACGGATGGTCTGCCGCACCAGGGCGTTCAGGTCCTCCCCCTGCAGGCGGCCGGTCATGTTCGCCACATCGATGCGCCAGCCGTCGAGGTGGTACGGGGCCCGCAGCCACTTCGCCACCACCGACTGCGGCCCCTCGATGAACCGGCGGCGCAGCTCGATCGAGGACCAGTTGAACTTCGGCAGGCTGGGCACGTCGAGCCAGGACGTGTAGTCCTCGTGCCGGTCGTCGAGCCAGTAGTAGAAGGAGCTCTCGACGGCATCCGGGGTGCGGTGCGCCGCCCGGAACCACTCGTGCCGGTTGCCGGAGTGGTTCGACGTGAGGTCGCCGATCACCTTGAAGCCCCGCTCGTGGGCAGCCTCGACCAGCCGCACGAGGGCAGCATCGCCGCCCAGTGCCGGGTCGACCACGTCGAAGCTCCGCGCGTCGTAGCGGTGGCACGAGCCGGCCGGGAACACGGGCGTCAGGTAGAGCAGGGTGACGCCAAGCCGTTCGAGGTGGTCCAGGTGCAGGACGATGCCGTCGAGGTCCCCACCGTAGAACTGGTGCGAACGGGCCGGTTGCTCCGCCGCCACCGGGTCGCCCCACGCCGCGGGCACAGCCCAGGCCGGCTTCTCGCGCAGCGCGGCGGCCGTGGAACGCCCGAAACGATCCGGGAAGATCTGGTACATCACGGTCGACGCGGCCCAGTCCGGCGGTGCCGGATGGCTGAGCAGCTTGAAGTCCTCCGCGTCGACGGTCTCGAAGGAATGCGCTCCGGCGGCGTTCAGCCACCAGTGCCCGCCGTCGGCCCGGTTGATCAGGAACCGGTAGCCGTTAGCCGGGTTCAGGATCTCGACCTCGGCCTCCCACCACCGCCAGCCCTCCGCCGCGCCGAGCAGGCGGGCCTCGTGGAAGCGCGGTTCCCGGTCGGGTGTCGAGCGCACGTGCACGGATGCGACGGCGCCCCACGCCTCCGGCACCCGCAGCCGCACGCCGACCGTGTCGCCCGGCCGCGGCGCCTGGTCGGAGACGTACAGGGCCGACCCGTCGTGGTGCGGAAGCATGCGCGCCCTACTTCACCGATCCGGCGGTCAGGCCACCGACGATGTACTTCTGCAGCCAGAGGAACAGGGCCATCACGGGCAGGGCCGCGAGCACGGCGCCGGCCGCGAAGACCGAGTAGTTAGTGGAGAATTTCTGAGACACGAACTGGTACAGGCCCACCGCGAGGGTCTGATTCTCCGGGCTGATCAGCACGATGCTCGCGATGACGAACTCGTTCGTCGTGCCGATGAAGGAGAGGAGGCCGACGACGGCCAAAATGGGTGCGACCAGTCGCAGGATGATCGTGAAGAAGATGCGCGCGTGCCCAGCACCGTCCAACTTGGCGGCCTCATCGATCGAAGCGGGAATCGTGTTGAAAAATCCGTACATCAAGTAGGTGTTCACCCCAAGAGCCCCGCCGAGGTAGACCATGATCAGGCCGACCTGCGAGTCCAGTCCGATCGCGGGGAAGATATCGGAGATGCCGTTGAGCAGGAGGAATATCGCAACGACAGCCAACAGTTGGGGAAACATCTGCAACAGTACGAGCGTGAGCAGTCCCCCCCGGCGACCGAAAAAACGCATCCGGGAGAAGGAATACGCCGCAAGGGCGCCCAAAAACACCGTGCCGATCGAAGTGATCACTCCGATGATCAGGGTATTGCCGTACCAGGCGGCGTATGGCTGTTGGGGCAGGTTGAAGAGCGTCACAAAGCTGTCGAGGCTCACCTTGCTGAAGAGCCCATTTGCCGTGATCAGGGTGCCACCGGGTTGCAGCGCTGCCGAGAGCACGTAGACGAGGGGGAACGCCGAGAACACGGCCATGAACACGCCGATCAGGTGGCGCCATCCCGTTGCTTTGAACCAGCGCTTGAACTGGAATGACGACCTTCGCGCGACGATGCGGTCGCTTGTCTCCCGATTGTTGACCTGCATGTCAGTTCAGCTCCTCTAGTGCCTTGGTCTGCCTAAAGCTGATGATCGACACGATCGCGACCAGCAGGAAAATGATGATGGAGAACGCGCTCGCCAATCCGTAGTCGCGGTTCGCACCGACGAAGGCGACCTTGTAGACCATCGAGATGAGGATGTCGGTCGCACCGACATTCACTCCCGCGGTGACGTCTCTCGGCCCGCCATTGGTGAGCATGTAGATGAGGTTGAAGTTGTTGAAATTGAACGCGAACGACGAGATGAGCAGCGGGGCCACCGACACGAGCAGCAGCGGCAGCTTGATCAGCCGGAACACCTGCCAGGGCCGCGCCCCGTCGACCGTTGCCGCCTCCTGCAACTCGCCGGGAATCGACTGAAGAGCACCCGTGCAGACCAGGAACATGTAGGGGAAGCCGAGCCACAGGTTCACGAAGATGATGCTGAATTTTGCCAGCCATTCGTTTGTGAGCCAGGGTATTTCCGCCCCGCCGAACAGCACCTGGTTGACGAAGCCGAACTGCGGGTTGAGCAGCCCCGCCCAGACCAGCGCGGACAGGAATGCCGGGAACGCGTAGGGAAGAATCAAGACGACGCGGTAGACGTTGCGTCCGCGCATCCGCAGGTCATTGAAGACCAGCGCCAGGAAGAGCCCGAGCGCGAACGTGGTGGCGACAGAAAGGAAAGCGAAGGCGAAGGTCCACAGGGTCACGTTGATCAGCGGCCCCCGAATGGAATCCGTGCCGAACGCACGGGCAAAGTTATCGAATCCGACCTCGACCTTCCAGCCGGGGCGCAGTTCGGTACCGTCCTCCGCGGCGAACGCCCCGACCGTGCGGTCCTCGGCGTAGACGACGTTCGTCGTGGTGTTCGTCATCGTTCTCGCGGCCTCGTCGTAGACCAGATCGGACAGGTAGAGATAGGCCTTTGAGCCGTCCGGGGTGCGTAGCACCCCCTCGTTCGGGTCGTCGGTGAGCGGCACCGAGAGGGCCGCGATGACCTCTTGATTGGCAGCGATGTCGCTGAACTTGAGCGAGGTGTAGCCGGGAAGTGCGGTGGCGACGCCGTCGGCATCCGTCTCGGCATCGGTGACTTCACGCAGGGGCGCGTCGGCACTGCCGACGCTGATCCGGCCGTCAGGGTCGGTGACGAGGAGACTGTAGGCACCCAGTTGCTCGATCACGGTGATGTCATACGCGACCGAGTCCGGCACTCGCTGCTGCGCGGAGGCGATGAGTGATGAAACCGCGTCCTCCCTGGTGCTGTTGTGCCCGGTGCCGTAGTTCGTGAAAGCGATGTAGCCGGAATAGCCCACAACAAAGATTTGGAAGATCACAAGGAAGATCAGGCCGGGGGTGAGGTACTTGGCCGGCAGGGCGTTTTTGCTGAAGTAGATCCAGTTGACGATCAGAGTGACTGCCAGAACGAGTCCGAAGACGACCCAGTCCTGCTTCAGGAAGAGCACGAAGAGGGCGTAGACGCTGATCGCGTCGACAATACCGAGGAGCAGAATTTTCACCAGGAGAATCTTGATCCCGACGGACGCCGCCTCGGCAATTCGTCCCGCCCGCTTGGATTGCCTCAACCGGGTGACCAGCGAGTTGTCGCGCGCGGTGCGATCGCGACCTGTTCGTGGGGTGGGCATCTTCGTCCGATCTCTGGCGCCTGCCGGCAACCTTGCCTGATGTGTGGTGAGGGAGCACGCTGTGCCCGGCTCCCTGATGGAGCCGGGCACACGGTGTTACTTCGCGATGGCGCCCTGGATTTCGCCAGTCATCTTCTGCCACAGCGCTGCCGGGTCACCCTCGCCCGCGATGATCGCGGCCTCGGTTACACCCCAGAACTGCCAGACCTTGCCCATTTGCGGGATGTTGGGCATCGGAACGGCGGTTGCTCCGACCGTACCGAAACCGGCGGTGATCGGGTCGGCGGCAGCTGCCTCGAAGGCGCTGGTCAGCGCCGGCGGGCGCCCGCCGACCTCGTAGAGCGCAGTCTGCACCTCTTCGGAGCCGATGTAGTTCACCAGGAATTCATTGGCAGCGAGAGCGTTCTTGGTCTTCGCACTCACGAAGAAGCCCTGCACGCCGACAAACGGCTGGGCAGGGTTGGCGCTGGCAGTCGGGATCGGGTCGATCGCGACGTCGATGCCGGCCTTCTGGGCATCCGGGACATTCCACGGACCGGAGAGGAAGAACGGCGATGCGCCGGCGTTGAACTTCTCTTTGGCGATGTCGTTGGTGATGTTCACGCTGAGGTGCCCTGCGGCGCCTTCGGATGCGAGCCAGGCCGCGTAGGCCTCACCACCGGCGTTACCGATCGAGAGGTCTTCAGCGTTATAGCTGCCGTCGGAGTTGGTGCCGAACACGGGGGCGCCGAACGAGGTCTGGAACGGGTACAGGTGATACGGGTCCGATTCCGGTCCAACGGGCACGAGGAACGGGAACTCAGTGCCGGCGGCGGTGCCGGCGGCGACCATGTCCGCGTACGTCGCCGGCGCGGTCGGCGCCAGGGCCGTGTTGCGGAGGAGGGCGATGTTCTCGATCGAGTAGGGGACACCGTAGGTCTTGCCCTCGAAGGTCATTGCGGTGACGGCGACCGGCTGGAAGTCAGCAGTCGTGTCACCGAGTTCGACGGGCTTGAGCACGCCGTTCGAGACGAGGTTCCCGATCCAGTCGTGGGCGCCGATCGTGATGTCGGGGCCCTTGCCGGTCGGAACCTGTGCAATGAACTCTTCCTGGATCTTGGGGAAGTCCTTCTGGATGAGCTTTACCTTGACGCCGGATTCCTTCGTGAATGCCGCCGCCGCGTCTTTGAGGACCGTGCCGCGGTCGGCATCGACCCAAACCGTCAAGGTGTTGGCGGCGGCTTTGTCGCCGTCGCCATCCTGCGGGGAGGCCCCGCCGGAGCATCCGGACAATGCGAGGGACGCTGCGACCACTACTGCGCCGGCAGCGACGAGACCTTTCATGTTCACCATCATTGGTGTGCCTTTCTCAGGACATTGAAGATTTATGCAAGCGTTTACATGTATAGCAAGTATCGGAACCATTGACAACTGAAATAGTCGGATCTATATCTCGGGCAGGTGATGCGCGCAGCCCACAGGCGTGCAAGCGCTTCCATCATCATGAAAATGCCGTAGGGTTTCTTTTCATGACAGGCTCAGAGTGGTGGCGAACCGCAGTTATCTATCAGATCTATCCTCGGTCCTTTGCGGACGCCAACGGTGACGGGATGGGCGATCTGACCGGCATCACCAATCGTCTCCCTGCTCTCCGGGCTCTCGGGATCGACGCCATCTGGCTCTCGCCGTTCTACACGTCACCGCAGAACGACGCTGGTTACGACGTGGCCGATTATTGCGATGTCGACCCACTCTTCGGCACGCTCGCTGACTTCGACACCCTGCAGCACACGGCACACGAGCTGGGCATCCGCGTGATCGTGGACCTCGTGCCGAACCACTCCTCCAGTGAGCATCCGTGGTTCGAAGCTGCCCTCGCGGCCGCCGAGGGCAGTGAGGAGCGCGCGCATTACATCTTCCGTGACGGCCAGGGCGAAAACGGCGACCTTCCCCCGAACAACTGGGATTCCGTCTTCGGCGGCAATGCCTGGACCCGCGTCACGAACCCGGACGGCACTCCCGGCCAGTGGTACCTGCACCTCTTCGACACCACCCAACCCGACTTCGACTGGGACAACGAATGGGTGAAGGCGCAATTCCGTGATGTGCTCCGGTTCTGGCTCGACCGCGGGGCGGACGGTTTTCGGGTGGACGTCGCGCACGGCATGATCAAAGCGGCTGGTCTTCCCGACTACACGCCTCCGGTCGCGAGCGGCAGCATGGGCGGCGCCTCGACGGAGGGTCCAGGCATCATCACCGAGTGGCCCGAAACCGCGCCCTACTGGGCCCAGGACGGTGTGCACGATATCTACCGCGACTGGCGCCTCATCCTCGACGAGTACCCAGGCGACCGTATCCTCGCTGCCGAGGCCTGGGTCGACCCGCTCAGCCACGTCGCCGAGTGGGTTCGCCCCGACGAGATGCACCAGGCCTTCAACTTCGCCTACCTCGAGACGGCCTGGGCCGGCCCGGCTCTCCGCCGCGTCATCGACGATTCCATCGCTGCGTTCGGCGCGGTTGGTGCCCCGAGCACCTG
This sequence comes from Cryobacterium sp. TMT2-15-1, assembly GCF_004402345.1. Lineage (NCBI taxonomy): Bacteria > Bacillati > Actinomycetota > Actinomycetes > Micrococcales > Microbacteriaceae > Cryobacterium > Cryobacterium sp. TMT2-15-1. The sequence goes on from NZ_SOGD01000020.1 coordinate 23,708, forward strand.
GGTGCTCTCCAACCACGACGTCGTGCGCCACGCGTCCCGGCTCGCGCTCAACCACGAGAACCTGCAGGGCCACGGTATCGGGCCGACGACGCCCGACCTGCCCGACAACGTGATCGGCCTGCACCGGGCCCGGGCCGCCTCGGCGCTCATGCTCGCGCTGCCCGGCTCCAGCTACCTCTACCAGGGCGAGGAACTGGGTCTGCCCGAGGTCATCCACCTGCCCGACTCCGCCCGCGAAGACCCCACCTGGTTTCGCACCAACGGAGAGCGCTACGGCCGTGACGGATGCCGGGTGCCGCTCCCCTGGGAAGCCGCCGCTCCCTCCTACGGCTTCGGCCCCTCGGCCGAGAGCTGGCTGCCGCAGCCGGACGAGTGGGCGGGCCTCGCCCGCGACGCGCAGGTCGGCGTCGCCGGCTCCACCCTCGAGTTGTACACGCTGGCCCTGGGCCTGCGCCGGGAGCACGCCCTCGGGCTGGGCTCGGTGGAGTGGCTGGACGGCCACGCTGACGAGATCGTGGCGCTGCGCAATGGCGCGGTGACGGTCGTCGCGAACACGGGCGCGACATCCGTGCCTCTGCCTGCCGGCGAACTGCTCCTCGCCAGCGGCCCGCTGCCCGGCAACACGCTCCCCGGCGACACCACCGTCTGGCTGCGCGCCTAGCCCCCGCCCTCCGAGCCTTTGCCCTACCGAATTCGACGGGCATTCCCCAAACGGCCGGTTTAGAGCGCAAAACCCGGTTGTAGAGCAAAATTTCCGTCGAATTCGTTTGGGGCACGGGGCGGAACGGCGCTCGAAGGCGACGGCCGCCGCGTGCTCCGGCGACGCGATCAGTGACCCCGCAGCGCCGCCATGGGACAATCGGAGGGCGTCGCCTGAACGGGGAGCGCATCGAAGGAGTAGCAGTGACCGGCATGGGGATCGACAGCGGAACCGAACACGGAACCGAACCGGGACCCGGCACCGACCCCGAAGCCGAAGCCGACCAGGCAGCCCCGACGCGCGGGGATCTCGCCGAACTTCGCGAGCTCACGACAGAGCTCACCCGATTCATGCTGGCGTACAAGTTCGCGACCGACGAGATGATGACGAAGATCAACATCTTGAAGGAGGAGTTCGCCTCCATCCACGACTACAGCCCGATCGAGCACGTCAACTCTCGGCTGAAGACGCCCGAGGGGATCCTGAAGAAGGCCGTCCGCAAGGGCTGCCCGCTCGTCCTCGACGACATTCGCGCCCAGATCCAGGACATTGCCGGCATCCGCATCACCTGCAGCTTCATCTCGGACACGTACCGCATTCTCGACATGCTCACCAGCCAACTCGACGTCACGGTGCTCGAGGTCAAGGACTACATCGCCGCCCCGAAGCCGAACGGTTACAAGAGCCTGCACCTGATCGTCGACATCCCCGTCTTCCTGTCCGACCGGGTCGACGAGGTAACGGTCGAAATCCAGATCCGAACGGTCGCGATGGACTTCTGGGCGAGCCTCGAGCACAAGATCTATTACAAGTACCACGGGGCGGTTCCGGTGGATCTGGTGGGCGACCTCAAGCAGGCGGCGGATGCCGCCAATCGCCTCGACCTGAAAATGGAGGGCCTGCACGACCAGGTCCTTGCCATGGAGCCCGACGGCAGCGGAGAGACCCACCTGCTCGAGATCGCCGGGCTGTCGCAGCTGGCACTGCCCGAGGGCCTCCTCGCTGCCATCGGCCGCGCCCGGGCCGCCGAGTCCGCGCCAGTGACCGAGCCTGAGGACGAGGACGAGACCGAAGCCGAGGCAACCGGCTAGTTCCCGCGGGCCTGAGTCGGGGTCGAACTAGTTCGTGTTGGCGTACAGCCAGACGAGGGGGTTGACCTTGGTGCCGTCCTTGCCGCCGACGCGGATCTCGAAGTGCAGGTGCGGGCCGGTGGACATCCCGGTGTCGCCGACCTGACCGATGACCTGGCCGACCGTGACGACGTCACCGGTCTTGAAGAGCATCGAACCGTGGATCATGTGCGCGTAGACGCTGGAGACGAGCTCGCCGTCGATCATATGGTCGATGATCATGTGCACGCCGAGGCTGCCTTCGCCGTCTTGGGCGTAGCGCACGACGCCGTCGGCGATCGACTGGATCGGTGCGCCGAGGCCCGGGTTGAAGTCCTGGCCACCATGGTTGGAGGAGCAGCCCGCACAGTCGCGGAAGCCGAACTCGTCACCGATGTGCACGCCCACCGAAAAGGGCCATTGCACGGTGCCGTTCGGGTTGTTCGTGAAGGTCGCTTCCATCCGGATTCCGCTGGCCGCTGCGACCTCGGCGATGGTCTTCGACTCGTAGCCGTCACGCTCGACCGAGATGGTGTCCGCTCCGCCGGTCATGGAGAGCGTCTGGGCAGGTTCGCCCTGGGCGCTCAGCTTCGCGTTGTAGGCAGCGGCCTGCACATCGGCAGAGGACAGCAGCGCCTCGGCCGGCAGGGAGGTGGCCACGGCCATCAGGGCGACGAAGGCCATGGCGACCATCGTGACGCCCGTCGTGGCGAACTTGCGCACCCGATTGGCGGGGGCCGTAGCGGTGGTGCGGGGCCAGGGTGCCGGGGCTGTGACGGCGGCCGGGTGAACGGCGGGCGCCAGGCGCTCCCGGGCCGATGCGCGGCGGGGGCGGGAGGCGGGCTGTTCCGCGCGGCGCTGCGCCCGGGTGGGGAAGGGGATCTCCGTGGACGTCGTGACGGCGGAGACGACCGTCTGCAGCCGGTCCACGTCGGAGACCGGAGCGTCGGCGGCGGCCGGCGCGGCGATCAGGCGGTCCGAGTCAGCAATCGTCACGGACTCGAATTCAGGTCCGGCGAGGCTCGCGGCGACCAGAAGATCGAGGTCCGGCGTCAACGGCCCGGCATCAGCGGCGGGCGGCGCGTCGATGTCCGCGGAGCCTGGAATGTCCAGCACTGGGACGGACATCCGCTCGCGCTTGCGCAGCTCGCGACGCGTGAGGGGCTTCGTTGCGGGGTCACTCACACCCGGCAGCGAGGCAGCCGAGCTGGAGGAGTGAGGGAGCAAAGGATCGGTTCTTTCGGCGCATTGGTGGGCATCAACATAGTCGTCTTGGCCTCAACCAAAGTAACGAATCAATACAGGTTACCGCCCGGAGGCCGGTTATCCCTACGCTTCGACGCAGAATGACACCCGAAAAGGGGCACTGCCTCCGTTTCCGGCGATCTCTCCGGGCCGCCCCGAGCACGTCGGTCACCGGTGTTTCCGCGGCATCCGTCTCGTTCGAAGCGGTTCAGTCGCCTACGCTTCCGCGTCGGCCATGAAGTCATCGAAAAGTTTGGCCAGAAGGGGCTGGCAGACCCGATAAAGGTCGGGAGCCCCGGCGATGAGCAGGCCCATACCCTCGCGGTCGGCTCCGAAGCCACCGACTCGAGCGCCGGCCTCGCGCGCCACCAGCGCGCCGGCCGCGTGGTCCCAGGGGCTCAGCCCGCGCTCGTAGTAGAGGTTCAGCCGCCCGGCGGCAACCGAACACAGGTCGAGTGCGGCCGACCCGATGCGGCGGATGTCCCGCACCTCGCCGATCAGGCCCCGCACGACGTCCGCCTGCCGCTCTCGTTCGGCCGCGCGATAGGAGAAACCGGTGCCCAGCAACGCCAGCGACAGAGGCACGTCCGTTGGCACCTGCAGCCGACGGGCGCCCAGCCACGCCCCGTCACCTGCTGCCGCGGTGAACAGCTCGTCACCGGTCGGGTTGTAGACGGCGCCCGCCAGCGTGGTCCAGGTGGCCGGATCGGGGTCACCCTCGACGACGGCGATACTGACCGCCCAGGCCGGAAAACCGTAGAGGTAGTTGACGGTGCCGTCGATCGGGTCCACGACCCAGGTTAGGCCGGATGTGCCGCGGGTGGCCGCCGATTCCTCGCCGAAGAAACCGTCATCGGGTCGGGCGTCGGCCAGGAGAGCCCGAATCAGCAACTCGGTTTCCCGGTCGGCCAGGGTCACGACGTCTTCCGGGGAGGACTTCGACGCGGCGACCTGCACCCCAACAGTTCTCCGCCGGGCAGCCAGTTGCCCCGCGGCGAGCGCGGTGTCCTGGGCGAGGCGAAGCAATCCGGCTGAGGCGCGTGTGGTCATGGCTCAACGCTAGGTGATGCGGTAGAGAGAGTGGCAAGTGAGGGATTCGAACCCCCGAAGTCTAAGACGGCTGATTTACAGTCAGATCCCTTTGGCCACTTGGGTAACTTGCCAGTACGCACCCGACCATATGCAAAACACGTGACCGGAGACGCTCAGTCAGAGTACAAGGTTTTGGTCCCTAGTGAGAAATCGGCACGTCCGGTACCTATCGGACGGTGGATATGATCGGAGATGACTCAATTTCATTCCCGATAGGAACCTCATGGTAGGCATCGATGACGTCGCCCGCCACGCGGGCGTCTCTACCGCCACTGTTTCGCGCGCACTCAGCGGCAACGGCCATGTATCCCCTGCCACCCGGTTAAAGGTCGAAGCATCCGCCGGGGAACTCGGCTACGTCGTCTCCTCCACGGCATCGAGTCTCGCCTCCGGACGGATGAAGAACATCGGTGTCGTCGTTCCGTTCCTTGACCGCTGGTTCTTCTCCAGCGTTGTCGAGGGTGCTCAGAAATCCCTCTTGAAAAACGGCTATGACCTCACCCTGTTCAGCCTGACCGGCGGCGGAGGCGAGCGCCGCATCGTGTTCAACCATTTCCTGCTGCGTCAGAGAGTGGATGCTGTCATCGCGATTTCGCTCGAACTGACCACGACCGAAGTTGCCACCCTGCACGCACTCGACAAGCCGCTGGTCGGCGTCGGCGGCCCGATCGAGGGTGTTCGCACGCTCACGATCGATGATGTTGCCGTGGCCAGGCTCGCCACGGAACATCTCCTCTCCCTGGGCCACACACGGATCGCACACATCGGCGGAAATGAGGACGTCGACCGGGACTTCCATCTTCCCACCAACCGCCGGGTCGGCTATGAGTTAGCCCTGACGGCAGCTGGAATCACTCCGGCTGCCGAATTGTTCAGGCCTGCGGACTTCACGATGAAAAGCGGCTACCAAGCGGCCATACAACTTCTTGGCAACCCGCGCGGTCGGCCGAGCGCCGTATTCGCCGGCTCAGACGAGATGGCGATCGGAGTCATCCTTGCGGCACGGGACCTCGGCCTCGTCGTGCCACGGGACGTGTCCGTGATCGGAATCGATGACCACGAACTCGCGGACTTCTTCGGCCTCACCACGATCGCCCAATTCCCGCAGGGGCAGGGCGAGAAGGCCGTCGAGATTCTGCTGGACCGGCTGCGCCCCGGCCAGAACCAGCTCTCGTCCCTGAACACCCCGATGCCGTTCGAACTCCTCGTGCGCTCCAGCACCGCCCGGCCGGGCGAATAGCCACCCACTGGGTACTATTGCAGGCATGGCAGACTCAACGTTCGACATCGTCAGCAAGGTCGACCCGATGGAGGTCGACAACGCCCTCAACCAAGCCCACAAAGAGGTCGCCCAGCGCTACGACTTCAAGAATGTCGGCGCCTCGATCGAGATGAGCGGCGAGAAGGTGCTTATGAAGGCCAACTCCGAGGAGCGCGTCAAGGCCATCCTCGAGGTCTTCGAATCCAAGCTGATCAAGCGCGGCATCTCCCTGCGCAGCCTGGAGGCTGGTGATCCCTTCGCCTCGGGCAAGGAGTTCCGGATCGAGGCATCGATGAAGGCAGGGATCGACCAGGAAAATGCGAAGAAGATCAACAAGATCATCCGCGACGAGGGCCCCAAGGGCGTCAAGAGCCAGATCCAGGGCGACGAGCTGCGGGTCAGCTCGAAGAGCCGCGACGACTTGCAGGCCACCATGTCCCTACTCAAGGGCAAGGACCTCGACGTGGCCCTGCAGTTCGTCAACTTCCGCTAGGCGAACGCCTCGATCATGCTCAGCACGGCTGGGGTGAGCAGCACAATGAACAGCACCGGCAGAATGCAGAAGATGAGCGGGAAGAGCACCTTGACCGGGATCTTCATCGCTTTCTCTTCGGCGCGCTGACGGCGGCGCAGGCGCATTTCCCCGGCCTGCACCCGGAGCACGTCCGCGATCGCGATGCCGTAGGTGTCGGCCTGGATGACCGACCGGGTGAACCGACGCAGGTCCGATGACGAGGTGCGTTCGCCGAGCGCCTGATAGGCGTGCGTTCGGGTGCGGCCGATGCTCATGTCCTGCAGGGTGCGGATGAATTCCTCCGCGAGCGGCCCCTTGCCGTTCGTCGCCGCCTTGGCCATCGCCGCTTCGAAGCCCAGACCGGCCTCCACGGCGATCGTCATCTGGTCAAGGGTGTCGGCCAGGGCGTTCTGGATCTTCTCTTGTCGCTCCTGCCCGCGGCTGATCAGGAGAAGGTCGGGCACGAAGAAGCACAGCAGCACGAGCAGAGCACCGAGCACGAATCGCGTCGGCGCCGGGTCTGCGCTGATCCACAGGAGCGCGAGGAGCGCACCGGCGGTGCCCGCGAGTGGCTTGGCGATGAGGATCTTGTCGATGGTCCAGGCCGGAGGCCGACCCGCGAGCGCCAGCCTGCGGTCGAGCATCCCGAGGTACCCTCGGGGGGCCAGTTCGCGCATCGTTCGGCCGCGTTTGACGGGCGCTGTGGTCGTCCCGACGAGGTTGAGACCTGCATCCCCAAGGTCAGTGACCGGCTTGCCGGCGCGGCCCCCGACGAGGATGCCGACCAGGACCGCGAACCCGCCGGCGACGGCGAGAGAGGCGAGGATTGCAATGAGTGAGGGCATCGGATTCTCCTAGAACTTCACCTTGACGACGGCCATCATCCACAATGAGCCGGCGACGAGCAGGATGGCGGCAACGACCAGGGCGGCGATGCCCCAGATGCTGCCGAAGAAGCCGGCAAAGTAGTCCGGCTGCGTCAGCAGCAGAAACGTGAACACCCCGATCGGCAGGAGGATCAGCACCCAGGCTGACATCTTGCCCTCGGCGGCGAGTGACTTCACCTGGCGACGGATCTCGTTGCGTTCCCGGATGGTGTGACCCACCCGGTCGAGCACCTCGGACAGGTTGCCACCGACCTCACGGTTGATGGCGATCGCCTGCGCCACCCACTGGAAGTCCTCGCTCCGCATCCGGGTGGCGGTGTTGTCGAGGGCATCTCCGAGGTCCCGGCCGATGCGGGTCTCATTCACGACCCGGGCCAGCTCATCCGCCGACGGCGACGGCGTCTCCTGGGAGGCCGCGTCCACCGCCCGCAGCAGGCTGTGACCGGCCCGCAGGCCGCCGGCCAGAAGCGCCAAGGTTTCGTCGAGCTGTTCCGCGAACTTCGCCCGGCGTTGGCCGGCACGCACCTGAAGGAGCACCTTCGCGCCGATCGGGCCGAGCGCCGCGAAGGTCACCAGGAGCGGTATCGCCCAGAAGGTGCCGTTCCCCAGGAGCAGGCCGGTCAAGGCCAGCACGGTCGACGTCGAGAGCACCATGAGCACGAAGCCGGACGGCTGCATCCGGATGCTGGCCTGTTCCAGTTCCTCCGCGGTAAACGGCGCGCGGCCGCGACGAAGGATCGCCCCCTCGATGGCCTCGACCGTGCGGTCGGTCACCCGGGTGAGGGTCGATGTGTCCACCGCGCCCGGCGCTCGACGGCGCTCCAGCGGCACCCGGGGCCGTGGCGGTGCGATCACCAGGAAGACGATCACGAACAGGGCGATCAGCGCGGCGGCGATGCCTCCGTAGAGGGCTAACTCGTTCATCGCTGGCTCCGGGTGACGAGGTTGGCCTGGAACACGCTCGGGGACAACGGAATGCCAAGGTCCCGGAATTTGTCGGCGAACCGGGGCCGTACTCCGGTCGCCACCGCGTGGCCGAGCAGTCGTCCGGCCTCGTCGACGCCGGCACTGTAGTCGAAGACGAAGGCGTCCTGCAGCGTGACGATGTCACCCTCCATGCCCTGCACCTCCGTCACGTGCGTGACGCGGCGGGTGCCGTCCTTGAGCCTGGTGATCTGGACGATCACATCGATCGCCGACGAGATCTGCTCTCGGATCGCGCGCAGCGGCAGGTCCATTCCGGCCATCAGCACGAGGGTTTCGAGCCGGGCGATCGCGTCGCGCGGCGAGTTCGAGTGCACTGTCGAGATCGAACCCTCGTGCCCGGTGTTCATCGCCTGCAGCATGTCCAGGCTCTCGCCACCACGACACTCGCCGATCACGATTCGGTCCGGCCGCATCCGGAGAGAGTTGCGCACCAGGTCACGAATGGTGACCTCGCCTTTGCCCTCGATGTTGGCCGGCCGGGATTCCAGCCGGATGACGTGGTCCTGCTGCAGTTGCAGCTCCACCGCATCCTCGATGGTGATGATGCGCTCATTGGACGGGATGTAGGCGGAGAGCACGTTGAGCAGCGTCGTCTTCCCGGTTCCGGTGCCGCCGGACACGATGATGTTGAGCTTGGCCTTCACGCAGGCATCCAGCACCTGGGCCATCTCGGCGCTCAGCGTTCCGAAGCCGACGAGGTCGTTCACGGTGAAGGGTTCGCGCGCGAACTTGCGGATCGTGAGCGAGGAGCCGTCGACCGCGAGCGGCGGGATGATCGCGTTCACCCGCGAGCCGTCGGCGAGGCGCGCGTCGACCAGCGGCGACGACTCGTCGATGCGGCGCCCCACCTTCGAGACGATGCGTTCGATCACCCGGCGCAGCTGGGCCTCGCTGGTGAAGCGGGCAGCGCTGCGAGTGAGAAGGCCCTCCCGCTCGACGAAGATCTGCTCGTGCCCGTTGACCATGATCTCGGTCACGCCGACGTCGGCGAGCAAAGCCTCCAGCGGGCCGTACCCCAGCACGTCGGCGCCGATCTCGGCGATCAGCCGGCTTCGCTCCTCCGGGCTGAGCGGAACCTGTTCGGCGGCGACGATGCTGCCGAGTTCGGCCCTGGCATACGAGTGCAGCTGTTCCTCACTCAGGCTCGGGTCGTTCAGGCGCGTGCCGATACGGCCGAAGAGTTCCTGCGCCGCCCGCTCCTTGAGTTCTGCCAGCGGGTCTACCGGCGGCGCCGGGATGGGCGCGGGTTCCGCGTCGGGAGTCTCTGCCTCCGGTGCAGCTGTGGCCTCGGTGGAGGGTTGAAGGGCAACGTCCGTCACCGCCCTCGATGTAGAGACGTTGCCGTTGCCAGCCTTCTTGTCGAGCTTGTGCAGTGGACCATCGCGGCGTGCCGCCTCCACTCGGTCGGTCAGTTTCATGCGACAACCACCCTTCGATGCAAGCGACCGCGTTTAAGTGACGCGCTGGGGTCGAATCGGCGCACCAGCTCTGTCAGGGCAGCCGACGCGGGATTTTTCTTTCTGTTCTGGAGAAGCGGAATGCCTCGATTCGTGGACAGCGTCACCAGGCTCGACCGGGGAACGGCGACGTCCACCGGCACACCGATCGTTGCCTCGACGTCCTTCACGCTCAGCCCGCTCACCCGGTCGGCGAAGTTCAGCACGACATGACGGGCCGGCGGCAGGATGCCGATGGTGGCGAGAACTGCGAGCTCCTTGCGCAGGCCGCGTGCGCCCGGCACGGACATGTCGCAGAGGAACACGGCGTCGGTGGCGGCCTCGAGGGCGGCCAGGGCGTGCTCGCCCAGGCCAGGCGCCGTGTCGATGATCACGAACCGGAAGATTCCGGCGAGTTGGCGAATGAGGTGACCGAGCTGCTCGCCGGTGACCCGGTCCCCATCGGCCGGCGACTCCGCGCCGCACACGACGTAGTAGCCGTCCGGATGCGGAGTGAGATAGGCCTTGAGCACCAGGGCGTCGCCCGCCGCGGAAGCGGTGACAACATCCGGCAGTGCTCGCCCGGGAGTCAGCGACAGGGCCATGGCCACGTCCCCGAACTGCACATCGGCATCGACGAGCACCACCGACAGCGGAGCCTGCCGGGCGAGGCCCACGGCCAGGTTGGTCGCGACGGTTGTCTTGCCGACACCGCCCTTGGCTGCTGCCACCGCGATGATCTGGTGCGGGATGACCTCCGGTTGGGGAGTCACCTCGATTGTGGGCGGGTCGACGGTGGGGGGTTCCCACTGCTCATCGACGGCCGGCCAGGCGTCGAGGGCGGTGGCATCCGCCCGCCCAATCTCGCCCGGGGTTTCGTCCTGGTCCTGGTCGCCGGTTTCGACGTCAACGGCCGTCTGCGCTACCGACCCCAGCACCCCGTCACGCCAGGGGCTCAGTCGGGGGCGGCTCATTCGAACACCGTGCTGCCACCGATGACCGCTGAACCCGTTTCGTCAGCCGTCTTCGGCTCGATGGTGAGCCAGACGCTGCCGAATTCCTGGCCCCAGACTAGCTTCTGAATGTCTGCGGTCGACCGAGCCAGGGTGACCATGACCGTGTCGAACGGCTCGGCTGCCGCGTCCGCTCCCTCGGCAGGAGGAGTCTTGTTTCCCTCTCGTACCGCGGTGACAAGCACCTTGTGGAAGACCTGGCGGCTGATCGGCGTGTCCTCGGCGCCGTCAGTGCCCTTGATCGTCGCGGAAATCACGACACCGACGGTGTCGCCCGGCTTGACAGTGCCGCCGACCACCTGTTCGACGGGAAGCGCGATGCTCACCGCCTGCATCCCCTCCGGCAGGGCAACGTCTCCGCTGGCTGCCCGCTCGGCGGGCGTCACCCAGCGCGACTCGAGCAGCTGCTCGCCGGGCATGAGTGCGGTGTCTGCCACCAGGCCCTTCAGGTCGCTCAGCTTCGTCACGCGTCCGGGAACGGCGGCGACGGTCGGAATCTGCTTCGCAGTGATGAGGTCGCTGATCGCACTCGCCTCGGTGCCGGCTGGGATCTCAGCCGCTACCAGGTAAACCTCCACGAACTCAGCCCCGTTGGCCGCTCGCGCGTCAGCACTGTTCACGTAGCCGGTAAGCACGACGGTGCCAACAACGGCCAGGACGATCGCGAGGATCGCGCCAATGAGTCGAGTTTTCATGAGATCTCCTAGTTTGAAAGTCTGACGAGGTCTACGCCGAGGTCGGGGCCACCGATAGCCGCGCCTGCCGCGTCAACGGACACCCAACGATCGAAGTACCCCTGAATTCCACGGCAATTGCCGGCGCACCTCGGGGCGGCGGGATCGGTGTTGGTCAGTGCCGGGCCGCCGGAGAACTTCCACCCGGTGATGGTGAAGGCAGCGAACGCGTAGAGGTGATACGACGCCGCCTGGCCACTGGTCACTTCGTTTCCGCTCGGGTTGTAGGCCCGGTCGAAAATGGGCACCAGGATTGTCTGGCCTTCGAGATCGGTCAGCGTGTCGTCACAGATACCAGGGAACGAGTTGCCCGGCTCGCTCGGAGCGCGCGCCACGGTCAGGTCGATGGCGGCCTCGCACTCGTCCTCCACCCGGTCGAGCCAGCCGAATCCACCGGGAATGGGGCGGCCGTCCGGGGTCGTGCACGCCGGGTTCTGGTCGTAGCGAAGGAGCACGAGGGTTCCGTCCAGGGCCGGCTGGAATTCACACAGCGAGATGGCGAGCGGCAAGACGATCATGCTCTCCCGCGGCGGGCCCCACTCGGCGGTGGCGGCAGCGTGCACGGTCGTCGAATCGATGCCGATGAACCGGGCGAACGGGTGGCTGATGGCATCCGCATTGGTGTCGGCCACCCGAGTGCTCGAGGTGACGAGCACGCTGTTGCTGGTCGGGAAGGTGGGGGTGAGAACGTTGGCGGCCCCGTCGTTGGCATTAGCGTCGGCGAAGGCGGCGGCTGTGGCCGCGGAGCCGGTGCAGACGCCGTCCGTGGCGCAGCCCTGGGCGATGGCGAGCGCTGCGGCATCCGCTCCGTTCTGGAGCTGGCCGCGTTCGACGTACAGGGCACCGACGTCGACGGCGATTGCCGCGAACCCAAGGAGCGGCACCAGCAGTACCGCCACCAGGACGGCACTCGCGCCGCGCTCATTGCCCAGACGTGCAGTTATCCTCCGCATTGCATGACTCCTTTACCGGTGAGAGGCAGCGTCACACCGAAGTACCCGGTGAGCAGGTCTACCTCGTAGTCGATGGTGACGGTCACGGCCGATCCGGCGGCGCAATCGGCCGGCCTGACGGTGATGTCACCCGTGGTGAGCGCGGGGTTGACCGACGGAGCAGCCAGGCTGGCGGCCGTCCTGGCCCGCGCGGGGTCGTTGTGGATGGCCATCGTCCGGGCACCCTCACGGGCCGCATTGCTCAGAGAGATCTGCACGTTGTAGACCCGGCTGAACTCGATCACTCCGAGTACGAGCAGGAGGAGCAGGGGAAGGACGAGCGCGAACTCGACGGCGGCCGCTCCGCGCTCGCTTGTGACGGTGCGCCTGAAAATCATGAAATGGCCCCTTCGGGTAGGCCTGGCGTTGCGGGTGAAAGTCGGGGGGGGGTGAGTGCGGGCGGCGGCTCGCCATGGCGAGCCGCCGCCGGCGCAGGGGGTTCGGCGACGATTAGGCGCCGGGCTTGCATCGGTTAGAGGTTGCCTTCGACACCAACGAACATTGCCCGTAGGGCGATGCCGATGGCTCCGACCGCGCCGATGATAACGACGGCGATGAGCGAGACCATCAGGCCGTACTCCACCGCGGTGGCGCCCTCTTCGTCGGTGCGCATGCTGTTGATGAGGGCCTGGATCTTGGTGTAGAACTTCATCTCGGGTTGTCCGTTCTGTGTAGGCCGGCCAGGGCGGCCGAGCGAATGACCACAAGTTACGTTCGCCGAGAAAACCTCACTACTCCCCAGAGAAGGGGCTCCCCGTCTGGGGGGTAGCTGAGCAAAAGCTGTGGAAATTCTGAAAACGGCAGGACAACAACTCGCGACGTGGGCTTGTCGCGAGTGAGGCCGTCATTCGGGTTCGGGCCGGTCAGTTCGAGTGGCTCAGGGAATCGTGCGGGAGGTGTCTCCAGGCGCGCCGCGGGCAGAAAGATTCGGGTACACAGGTGCTCCTCGGGTGAAGCGAACTCGCCGCAGGGGCGGCGACAGCGTCACCGTAGCCCCGTCTCAACGCGCGTCCTGGCCCCCTTCCGGGGTGAATTCAGGCCAGCAACACGCCCAGGAAGGCACCCGCGAGCATGGACGGCCCGAACGGGATGGAGCTCCGTAGGGTCACCCGGCGAAGCGCAAGGGCAACCAGCGAAACCAGGCCGCCGATCAGGAAGGCACCGAAAGCGCCGACGAGAAACGGGGTCCAGCCCAGATATCCGAGCGCGAGGCCAATCACCGCGGCCAGCTTCACGTCGCCCATGCCAATGCCGCCGGGCGAGATCAGGGCGAGCACGAAATAGAACGCGAACAGCGCGGCGCCGCCAAGGAAGGCCCCGAGTAGGGCCTGCCAGGCCCCGGATGCCGCCGCCGCGAGCGTCAACAACAGCGGCAGCACGATCAGCGAGGGGTAGACCAGCGCGTTCGGCAGTCGCTTCTCGGCGAAATCGACGACGCTGAGCACCACTGCAATCAGTGCCAGGTACAGATACGCCGGCAGCTCCCACCCTGTCCCGAACTTCCACACGACCAGGGCGACCAGCAGTCCGGTCGACACGGTCACCGCGGCACGCACCGGCCACGCGAAGCGGCGGCGGATGCGCAGCATCCGTTCGGCAATCCCGGTCAGGAAAATCCCGAGTGCGGCGCCGATCAGGCCGGCGATAATCGACAGCCCGGGCGCCACGCGCGTCAGCTCTCGCCGCGGGAAATCGTGACCATCTCGTCGCGGGGAACGACCTTGACTCGCGTGCGACCCTCGTCGGAGCCGAGCGCGAGCTCGTGCTGGTCGAGCCGGTGCCAGCCGTCGAGGTTCGTGTATTGCACCCCTCGCTCGTCGAGCAGGTTCACGATGCTCTGCTCGGAGGGCGACTCCGGGCGCCACCAGTTGCCGAGGTCGTTGATCAGGTGCCGCACGGTCTCCATGGCGTCTGACTTCGTGTGCCCGATCAGCCCGACCGGCCCGCGTTTGATCCACCCGGTGGCGTAGACGCCGTACAGCTGCGTGTTGGCGCTCTTCGAGCCGAACGACGGGTCACCCTTCCAGAGAACCTGCCCCTCCCGGTTGGGGATCACGCCGCGCTTCCTGTCGAAGGGAACGCCCGGCAGCGACGACCCGAAGTAACCCACCGCACGGTAGACGGCCTGGATCGGCAGCTGGCGGATCTCGCCGGTGCCGACGACGCCGCCCTGCCCGTCGGGGGTGGTGCGTTCGTAACGGATGGCGCCGACCCGGCCCTCGCCGTCGTTGACGATCTCTACGGGCTTGGCGAAGAAGTGCAGGTGCAGGCGGCGGCTGGCCGTGCCGGCCGGGCGCTCCCGCCACTTGTTCAAAACCTTGTCGATCACGAAGACCTGCTTGTTGCTGGCCACGGCGTCCCGCGCGGCATCGTCGTAGTCGAAGTCTTCGTCGTAGAGGACGATGTCCACATCGGGCAGGTCGCCGAGTTCCCGCAGCTCCAGCGGGGTGAACTTCACGGAGGTTGGTCCACGGCGGCCGAACACGTGCACATCCGTCACCGGCGATGCCTTGAGTCCCTCGTAGACGTTCGTTGGGATCTCGGTGCTCAGCAGGTCGTCGGCGTGCTTGGCGAGCATACGTGCGACGTCGAGTGCCACGTTGCCGTTTCCGATGACGGCAACCTCCTGAGCCTCCAGCGGCCAGGTGCGCGGCACGTCGGGGTGCCCGTCGAACCAGCTCACGAAGCGGGCGGCCCCGTAGGACCCGTCCAGGTCGATGCCCGGGATGTCCAGGTCGGCGTCGCGCACGGCCCCGGTCGCGAAGATGACGGCGTTGTAGTGCCTCTTCAGATCGTCGAGGGTGATGTCGATACCGAACCGCACGTTGCCGAAGACACGGATGTCGCCGCGGTCGAGCACATCGCGCAGGGCCGTGATGATGCCCTTGATCCGGGGGTGGTCCGGGGCGACGCCGTAGCGCACAAGTCCATAGGGCGCCGGCAGGTGGTCGAACAAGTCGATCGAAACCTCGAAGTTCCGTTCCGCCTTGAGCAGGATGTCGGCGGCGTAGATACCCGCAGGTCCCGCGCCGACAATGGCCAATCGCAACTTGGTCATGGAAGCCTTTCTAGCTTGATCGTCTAACTGGATCGTTCAACGATCGTGTCGGCGAAACGGGTGAGGGCCTTCTTGACCGAGCCGTCCGGCAACGGGGCGAGGGCTTCGACCGCGTCATGCGCCCAGCCGTGCGCCTCGGCGAGGGTCTGCCCGGTCACGTCGTGCTCGCGCAGCGCGGTGATCGCGGAGTCCGCCGCGGCGGTCGCGACGCCGTTGCTGGCCATCACGTCGCGTTCGAGGCGTTCGAGCAGGGCGGCGGCGTCGGCGTCGTGCGGGGCACGCTCGCGCAGGCGCAACAGCGGGAGGGTGGCCACCCCGGCGCGCAGGTCGGTGCCGGGCACCTTGCCGGTCTCCTCCGGCTGCGGGGAGAGGTCGAGCACATCGTCGATGAGTTGGAAGGCGACGCCGATCTTCTCACCGAACGCGATCACCGGCTTTTCGAACTCGGACGGGGCGTCGGAGAAGATGATGCCTGCTTGGGCGGCCGCCGCGATCAGCGACCCGGTCTTGTCGGCGAGCACCTGGATGTAGTGCTCCACGGGGTCCTGGCCGGGCTGCGCACCGACGGTCTCGTGCAGTTGGCCGAGCACAAGGCGCTCGAAGGTGTCGGCCTGCAAACGGATGGCCCGTTCGCCCAGCCGTGCCATCAGCTGGTTGGCGCGGGCGAAGAGCAGATCCCCGGTCAGGATCGCCACCGAGTTGCCCCACACGGTCTGCGCGCTCGGCACCCCGCGGCGCTTGTCCGAGTCGTCCATCACGTCGTCGTGGTAGAGCGAGGCCAGGTGGGTGATCTCGATCGCGGTGGCCGCGGTGATGACGTCCGCGTGGTTGCCGCTGCCGAGGTGGGCCGTGAGCAGCGCCAGCATGGGGCGTACGCGCTTGCCGCCCGCGTTGAGCAGGTAGCGGCTGGTGACGTTCGCGATCTCGTCGGCAAAGGTCACCTCGGCGAGCAGACTGGCCTCGACCTGATCGATTCCCCCGTCGATGCCCGCGGCAAGGCCACGGTCCTGGGCGGTCGAGAAAATGCGATCGCTGAGGCCGAGCTGGCTCGTCACGGATGAGCCGCGACGGAACAGGGGCATGCTCGGTTTCACTCTGTCAGCCTAACGATCGGATCTGGGAGGATTCAAGACGGTGCGTTTGACGCATCCGTCGGCTTGACGCCGCGATGCAGTGCCACGATACCCACGGTCAGGTTGCGGTAGGCGACGGCGTCGAAGCCCGCCTCTCGCAGCCAGGCGCTGAGGGTCTGCTGGTTCGGCCAGGCCGCGATCGACTCGCCCAGATAGTCGTACGCCTCCGCGTTGGAGGACGCGAGCTTTACGATCATCGGCATCACGCGAGTGAGGTAGGCGAAGTAGCCCAGCCGGATCGGTGCGAACGGCGGCGTAGAGAACTCGCAGATCACGACGCGCCCCCCGGGCTTGGTCACCCGGTAGAACTCGGCCAGGGCTTTCTTGGGCTCGACCACGTTGCGCAGGCCGAACGAGATGGTCACGGCGTCGAACTCGTTGTCGGCGAACGGCAGCGCGGTGGCGTCGGCCTGAACGAACTCGACCCGCGGGTTGTCCGCGTGACGTGAACGGCCGACCGCGATCATGCCCTCCGAAAAGTCGGCGGCCACAACGTGCGCGCCCGTCTTTGTCAGCGCGACGCTGGACGTGCCCGTTCCGGCGGCGATGTCGAGGATGCGTTCGCCGCGCCGGGGGTTCACGGCGCGGGTCGCGGCCATCCGCCACAGGGCCGCGTTTCCTACCGAGAGAACGGCATTCGTGCGGTCATAATGGGTGGAGACCTGATCGAACATGGCAGCGACTTGCTCTGGCTGCTTATTGAGGTCTGCTCTACTCACCCCCACAGTCTAGATTGCCCGCGGACGCGCCGCGCTCTCCACAGCCTCTGGCATAGGCTATGCAGGTGAATGCTCAGGCTCTGACGGTCGAAACCACCCCCATCGCCGACATCCGCCAACTGATTCTTCTGCTCGATACCCGAGCACCGCTGCTCTGGATGCGGCGCAACCAGGGTCTGGCCGGCATCGGCACGGCCCTGCGGCTCGAGTTCTCCGGAGCGACCCGGCTGACGGATGCCGCCACCGCCTGGCGCGACGTCGCAGCCGCCGCCACCGTGTCCGACCCGATCGCAAGCACTGGCACGGGCCTGCTCGCTTTCGGAGCCTTCGCCTTCGACGCCTCCTCGGCCCAGACCAGCGTGCTGATCGTGCCGCAGGTCATCATCGGGCGTGACAACGGCCGATGCTGGGTGACGCGCATCTGGCCGACCGGCACCACGCCTCCGGAGATTCCCCTGGCGCTCCGTCCCCTCGGCACCGAATACCGCATCTCCCTACTGCCGGGCGCCCTGCCGCCCGCCGGGTACCGCGACGCGGTCGGCGAAGCCGTGTCCCGCATCGCCTCCGGAGACCTCAACAAGGTCGTGCTGGCCCGCGACCTGGTCGGGCGGCTACCGACGGAATCCGACCTGCGCCGCGCCGTCAGCGAGCTGGCGCTGGGCTACCCCGACTGCTGGACCTACGCGGTCGACGGCCTCGTCGGCTCCAGCCCGGAGACCCTCATCCGCGCCGACCACGGCGAGGTCAACGCCCGCGTGCTCGCCGGCACGATGTCGCGGGGCGCGGATGCCGCCTCCGACCTGGAGGCAGCCCTCCAGCTGGCCACCTCCGCCAAGGACGGCGACGAACACGCCTTCGCGGTGCAGAGCGTGCTGGCCTCGCTCCGCCCGCACACCTCTCACCTCACCACCAGCGAAATCCCGTTCACCCTGAAGCTGCCGAACCTCTGGCACCTGGCAACGGACGTCGAGGGCACCCTGAGCGACGGATCGAACTCCCTCGACCTGATCGCCGCCATGCACCCGACGGCCGCGGTCGCCGGCACGCCCACCGAGACGGCCCTCGCCCTGATCCGCGAACTCGAGCCGTTTGACCGGGGCCGTTACGCGGGCCCGGTCGGCTGGGTCGGCGCCGACGGCGACGGCGAGTGGGCAATCGCCCTGCGCTGCGCCCAGGTCAGCCCCGCCGGCGGCGTCACGGCCTACGCCGGCTGCGGCATCGTGCTGGACTCCGAGCCCGAGCGCGAGCTCGCCGAAACCCGCATGAAGTTCCGCCCCGTCGTGGAGGCCTTCGGCTGACCAGCCTCCGCAGACTCGGTTCAGCGAGGATCCCCGCTCCGGGCGAGAGTGCCCGCTCCGCGGGTCACGCTCGGCCGGAACGGCCACACTCAGGTCGTGGCGAGGCGGGCCTTCTCAACCTCGACGTCGAAGGTCGCCGACGGCCAGGTCAGGTCGAGGCGCTGCAGGGCGTCGATCAACAGGTGCTGCACGGCCAGGCGGGCGTACCACTTCTTCTCCGCCGGCACCACGAACCAGGGCGCGGCGACGGTCGACGTGCGTTCGAGGGCGAGCTGGTACGCCTCCTGGTAGGCGGCCCACTGCATGCGTTCGTCGACGTCGCCCGGGTTGTACTTCCAATGCTTGTCCGGGCGTTCCAGCCGCTCGGCCAGGCGCTTCTTCTGGTCGTCGGAGCCGATGTGCAGCATGACCTTGACGATCGTCGTGCCGGCGTCGACGAGTTCCTGCTCGAACCGGGTGATCAGGCCGTAGCGCTCCTCGATCTCCGCCGCCGGGGCCAGCGCCCGTACGCGGCCGACCAGCACATCCTCATAGTGTGAACGGTCGAAGACCCCGATCAGGCCGGCGTCGGGCAGCCGTTTGCGCACCCGCCAGAGGAAGTCGTGGGACCGTTCCACCTCTGTGGGCGCCTTGAACGCGTACAGACGGATGCCCTGGGGGTCGACAGCGCCGACGACGTGGCGCACGATGCCGCCTTTGCCGGCCGTGTCCATGGCCTGCAGCACGAGGAGCACGCGGCGCGGGTCGCCGGACCGGCTGTTCGCGAAGAGCATCTCCTGCAGGTCCGACAGCACGCCGGCCCCGGCGGCCAGCGCTTCGTCCGCGTTGTCCTTTTCCACCCCGTCAAAGCCGGGCGTCGAGGCGGGGTCCACGCCCGCGAGCCGGAACCCCGGCGTCACCCGCAGCAACCCCCTCGGTTCCCCGGCCCAGAATTCCTGTTCGCTGCGTTCAGCCACGGTGCACCCTTCGTTGCAGAACAGCGTCCCGCAGACGCCCCGGCAAACCTAGCGAACCAGCGGAACCTCGAGGATGCTCGGCCCCGCGTGCGGCGCGGTCAGCGCGCGCTCGAGGTCACTCCGGGTGGCCGCCAGACCGTATGACCAGCCGTAGGCGGCGGCGAGGTTGGCGAGGTCGGCCTGCTGCGGGGTGAAGAGTACCCGGGTGATGGCGTCGGCGCGGGCGGATGCCGCCACCTCCAGACCGTCGAAAATGGTGCCGCCGCCGTCGTTGCCGACGATGATCTGGAGCCGCGGGAGCGCCTCCCCCGGGGTGAGCAGGAGCGACCCGACATCGTGCAGCAGGGTGAGGTCGCCGACCACCAGGCGGGTGACCCCGGTGGACTGCGGCGTTGGACCGGTCTGGCTGGCCAGGGCGATGCCGACGGCCGTGGCGACCGTGCCGTCGATGCCGGCCAGACCGCGGTTGGAGTGCACGGAGATCTTCTTGCCGGGAACGCGGCGGTCGGCCACCCGCACCAACCGGGAGGCACCGAAAACGAGACGGTCGTGCGGCCAGGAGGCGCGCCAGACGGCGTCCACGAGCATGGGCCGGGTGACAGGCGCGCGCATGGCGGCCAGCTCTTCGCGGGTGATTCCGCGATCGCCGATCGGGATCGATTCCCGGGCGGCTCCCGCGGCCAGCAGGTGCCGGCTGGACATCACCCAGCGGCCCAGCCATTCCCGCCCCTCGAGGCTTTCGGCCGCTGCGATGGCCGCGGCGTCCGGGGCGGCGGCGCGGGCGAAGACGCGCACCCGGTGTCCGGGGTTGAACCATTCGGTGCCGGTGGGAGCCACCACGATGGTTTCCACACCCTCGCGGACGATCATGGCCGGCACCTCGCGGCTGAGCGTCGGGTGACCGAACACGACAGCGCGCTCGACCCGCCCACCGAGGTCGGAGGCCAGCAGCAGCTCGCGGTAGGCGGAGACGAGGTTCGGGCCGAACCGGGCGCCGCTGCACACCTCGGCCAGCAGCGGCCAGCCGCCGGTACGCGCGAATTCCTCGGCCTCGGGGCCGGCGCCCGTGCCGGCGATGACCACGGTGCGCGGTCCGCCCGTGACCGGGAAGACCGGTTCGGTCGGGGACGCGTCCAAAACGGGCGCGGCGAGCACCGCGGCCGACTCGCCGAGTCCGACCGGGCCTGAGATCGCTTCGGGAGTCAGCGCCACCGGCGCCGACAGGGGCTCCCGGAACGCCAGGTTGAGCTGCACCGGGCCTGGATCGAGTGAGGTGGCACCGGTGGCGGCATCCGTCGCCTGTCGGGCCAGGGCAATGGCATCGGCGTGCTCGCCGGCCGCACCCTCCGGTGCGGACGCATCCACGCACAGGCGCATCGCCACACCGAACAGGCCGGGCTGCAGGGTGGTCTGGTTCGAACGGATGCCGCGCAGCTCGCTCGGCCGATCGGCCGTCAGCAGGATCATGGGCACCCCCGAGTGGTGCGCCTCGAGCACCGCGGGATGGAGGTTCGCCACGGCCGTGCCCGAGGTGCAGACGACCAGCGCCGGCCGGCCGGCCTCGACGGCAAGGCCAAGAGCGAGGAAGCCCGCGCCGCGCTCGTCGAGGCGCACGTGCAGCCGGATCAGCCCGATCCGCTCCAGTTCGGCAGCGGCCAGGGCGAGGGCCTGCGACCGGGCGCCCGGGCTGAGAACCAGGTCGCGTACGCCCAAGCGCACGAATTCACCCAGGAGAGAGACGCTGAAGTCTGTGGCCGGGCTACCGCTCGAGGCGATGTCAGGCATCCCGCCGGCCAGGCAGATCGCCTTCGCCCGGCTCGGATTTTTTCGGCTCGAACCCGGCTTGGCCGTTCTGGCCGGTCTGACTGCCCTGGCTGCCCTGTCCGGGCGTGCCGGAGGTTCCCGTCGTGTCGGTGGTTCCTGCCGCACCGAGGTCCCGGGGATCCGGGGCGTCAAGGTCGGCAAGCTCCTGCTCGAGGGCGCGGAGTCGTTCTTGGTCGGACGTGGCCCGGTCCAAACCCTTGAGGAAGTCGATGTCGTCGTCGGGGGCGAACGACCGCACGATCTTGCCCGTGCTGGCACGGCCGCGACCGATCAGCAGCCACAGCACCGGCCCGATCACGGGAATGAGCACGATGACGAACATCCACACCCAGCGTGGCAGCCCGCGCACCCGGGATCGTTGGAGGAGCGCGCAATCCACCAGCGCATAGACGGTGAGGACGACGACGACGACTCCAAGAGCGAACCACAGGCGAACCATTCCCACAGTGTATGGCTCCCACCCGTGAGATCGGTGAGTGAGCGCACAGCCCGGCGATCTAAACTGTGGGCATGAATGTTGTTCCCGCCTGGGTGTCCTATTCGGTCTTCCGCGTGCTCCTGTTCGCCGTTCCGCTCACGCTGATGCTCTTCCTCCGGATCGAGTGGTGGATTGCCGCGATCGCCGCCGCTGTGATCGGAGCCTCGCTCTCCTTCATCTTCCTGCGGAAGCCTCGCGAGAAGGTCGCGCTGGGCCTGTACCAGGCGCGGCATCCCGATACGGAGCCGGCGCACCCCGACGCCGTGTCCGAGGACGCTGCCCTCGACCGGGCCGATGCGCGGGCGGCCGAAGCCGACCTACAGCGCGAACGCGAGAGCCAGTAGCAGCCCGTAGGCCAACGCCGAGACGCTGGTCAGCTTGAGGGCCAGCACCAGTTCGGTCGAGGTCGTCGCCGTCACCGTGATCAACCCGGCCGGCACCGCCAGCAGCAGCACGAAAAATGTCAGCCAGGCCAGCGGGTAGAAGACCGCGAAGAAGGCGACGATCGCGAACGCCAGCAGCAGGAACAGGCAGAACACGACCCGCGACGCCATGCTCCCGATCAGCACCGCGAGGGTGCGTTTGCCGGATGCCCGGTCCGGCTCCAGGTCGCGCAGGTTGTTGACCATCAGCACGGCCATGGCGATCAGGCCGATCCCGACGCCGCTCAGCCAGCTTTCGGTGTTCACGGTGCCGACCTGCACATACGTGGTACCAACGGTCGCCACAAGGCCGAAGAACACGAAGACGAAGACCTCGCCGAGACCGAAGTAGCCATACGGTTTGCGTCCGCCGGTGTAGAACCAGGCCGCAATGATGGCGAGGACACCGACCAGCAGCAGCCACCACTGACCGGTCAGCACCACCAGGGTGAGGCCGGCGAGCGCGGCGAGCGCGAAGAATGCGAGGGCCACCGTGAGCACGGCACGGGGCTGAGCGGCTCCGCTGCCGGTCAGCCGGGCCGGGCCGATCCGGTTGGCGTCAGTACCGCGGATACCGTCGGAATAGTCGTTCGCGTAGTTCACGCCGATCTGCAGGCACAGGGCCACGATCAGGGCGAGCACCGCCCGTACCGGATGGAAGACGCCGGGGCCGCTCACGACGATCGCCGCCCCGGTGCCGAGGGCCACCGGGGCGATAGCCAGGGGGAGGGTGCGCAGGCGTGCTCCGGAGACCCAGTCTCCCGCCGTGGCCGGTCCGGTTCGCGCCGGGCCGCGGCCGGCGGCGGCATTGCGCCGGGCCGGGTTGCCCGACTTTCCGTTCCGGGCCGCCGAAGAGGTCGCTGCCGAGGGGTTCAATCGCTGTTGTGAGGGCCTGACCGGCCGCGCTCCGTGTGCCACGCCTTCATAGTACGTGCCGGTAGCTCGGTCGCTCAGAGAGCGGCGAGCATCCGGCCCAGCGCAAGACGGTCGGGTTTGCCGGTGGAAAGCTGCGGGATCGACGCGACCCGCACGAGGCGCGCGGGCCTGGCCGCCTTGCCCAGCGCGGATGCCACGGCTTCCCCGATTCTCTCGAGGGAGTCCTCGGGGAGGCCGGCCGCACCGGGTTCCGCACCGGGTTCCGCCGGCACGACCAGCACCGGGACCTGGCCCCACGTGACGTCGGGCCGGCCCACCGCCACCGCCTCGCCGAAGCCCGGCAGCGACCGGACGACCCGCTCGACCGCATCGAGCGACACCTTCTCGCCGCCGGAGATGATCACGTTGTCGGCTCGCCCGAGCACGCGCACGAGGCCCGTCGCGGCGTCCACCTCGCCCAGGTCACCCGTGCGGTACCAGCGTCCCCCGTGCACCTTGAGGAAGCGGTCGCTGGTGCGCACGGGGTCACCGAGGTACCCCTCGGCGAGCACGGAGCCCGCGATCTCCAGCTGCCCGTCGACCACGCGCACCTCGGAGTTGCCGATCGGGGTGCCGTTGTAGACACAACCGCCGGAAGTTTCCGACGAGCCATAGGTGGCGAACACGTGCAGGTCGAGGTCGACGGCCTGCTCGGCGAGCTGCGACGGCAGCGCCTGGCCGCCGACCAGGATGCCGTCGAAGCGGCGCAGCACGGCCAGCAGGTGAGGGTCGTCTGCGGCCGCGGCGACCAGCCGGGCCAACTGCACCGGGACCAGGGCGGTAAACCGCAGCGGCTCGGTGAGGCGTCCGGCTGAGGCAGCGAACACGGCCGGGTCGAAGTGGCCGCTCGGCAGCATGACAGGGACGGTGTCGGCCACGATCGAGCGCACGAGCACCTGCACCCCGGCGATGTAGTGCACGGGCAGGGCCAGCAGCCACTGACCGGGGCCGCCGAGGCGCACGCTGGAGGCGGCGGCGCTGCAAAGTAGAGCGTCGGTGCTGAGCATCACGCGCTTGGGCGCATCCGTTGAGCCGGATGTCTCGATCACCACCGCCACCTGACGGGGCACGCGCGCCAGGCTCGCCCGTCTGGCGGCCTCCGGCCGGCCGGGGACCGGCAGCACGGCGTCGCCGGTGTCGGCCAGCGCGAGGCGCAACGGGGTCATCAGGTCGAGCGGGTCACCGACCGGCACGACCCTCAGCCGCCGGGTCATGGTCGCCTAGAACTGCCAGTCGTAGGGACCCCAGTCGGGGTCGCGCTTCTCCAGGAACGCGTCACGCCCCTCGACCGCCTCGTCGGTGCCGTAGGCCAGACGGGTGGCCTCCCCGGCGAACACCTGCTGGCCGACCAGGCCGTCGTCCACGGCGTTGAAAGCGAATTTCAGCATCCGGATGGCGGTAGGCGACTTGGTCAGGATCGTGCGGGCCCAATCCAGCGCCTCCACCTCGAGTTCGGCGTGCGGCACCACGGCGTTCACGGCCCCCATCTCGAAGGCGCGCTGCGCGGAGTACTCGCGGGCCAGGAAGAACACTTCCCTCGCGGTCTTCTGCCCCACCTGGCGGGCGAAGTAGGCGCTGCCGTATCCGGCGTCGAAGGAGCCGACGTCGGCATCCGTCTGCTTGAACTTGCCATGCTCGGCGCTGGCGATGCTGAGGTCGCAGACCACGTGCAGAGAGTGCCCGCCGCCGGCCGCCCAGCCGGGGATGACCGCGATGACAACCTTGGGCATGAACCGGATCAGCCGCTGCACCTCGAGGATGTGCAGCCGGCCGCCGCGCGCCGTGTCGATCCCGGACGCGGTCTCTCCCTCGGCGTACTTGTAGCCATCCCGGCCTCGGATGCGTTGGTCCCCGCCTGAGCAGAACGCCCAACCGCCGTCCTTCGGGCTGGGTCCGTTGCCGGTCAGGAGCACCACCCCGATGCGCGGGTTGACGCGCGCATCCTCGAGGGCGGCGTGCAGTTCGTCGACGGTGTGCGGGCGGAACGCGTTCCGCACCTCGGGCCGGTTGAACGCCACCCGGGCGATTCTCCCGGTCACGTCGTGGTGGTATGTGACGTCGGTGAGGCGGTCGAAGCCCGCGACTTCCCGCCACTGGGTCGGGTCGAAGATTTCGGAAACCTGTTCGATCATGCTCCTAGCCTACGCGGGCTTGCGGCGCCGGAATGCTGCTGGCCATAGGCCTCTCGGAAGCTGGTTCGCACCCCCGTTTGGGCGGCAAAGTCAAGCCCCTTGAGGCCGTCGTTTCCACGCTGTGTACTGGACTCTTAAGAAATACTCGGAGGCAGTGATGGCCGACAGTGGCACACGAAAAACGAACCCCACTCCACCCGCGAGAAATATCGGGATCAACGAACTCTCCCCCACGGAATGGCGCATCAGCGACCGGATGATCGCCGACGGCGATCCGGCCGCCCTGGTCGGCTTCATCCAGCGCGTGGACGACGCCTTCGAAGTGACGGACTTCGGCCGCCCCCGGGAGCGAGCGTACTTCTCGTCCTTTGACCGTGCCACGGCCAGTCTCGCCCTCCGTCCGGCACCCACCGGAACGGCCCTGCGATGAGCACGGCCACTCAAGAGACTCAACCCCCGGAGCACTCGGGCTCCCGACCGACACCGGCCGCGGATCAGCCCCCGACCTCGGCGCCAGCGCCAGCGCCAGCGCCAGCGAATTTCACCACCGCTCCGTCGACCGCTCCCGCCCGCTACAGCTCATCGACGGATGCCTTCGGCGACTACCTGCGCCGCATCGGCAAGGGGCCCCTGCTCACCGCCGTCGACGAGGTGACCCTTGCGCAGCGCATCGAGGTCGGGCTGTTCGCCGGCGAAAAATTGTCCCGCGGAGTCGACGACCCGTCCTTGGCCCGCGAGTTGGCCTGGCTTGCCCATGATGGCCGCCGCGCGAAGAACCGCTTCATCGAATCGAATCTGCGCCTGGTGGTCAGCATCGCCAAG
>NZ_SOGD01000049.1:0-9800 GCF_004402345.1 Cryobacterium sp. TMT2-15-1
ACTCGCCCCGTTCTTATACGCCAGGGACTCCTGACCCAGGATACGGCGGCACCGCACCGAAATATCAGCGGCAGAAGCAACCCTGGCCGCATCGACCCGGCGGCCGAGGTCTTCGACCATGCCCAGCACCATCATCGCGTCCGCCTCACCCAAGAGCGAAAAAGACACCGAATCCAGCACGGCCACGGCCAGGTCACGCACCTGCTGCAACTGCCGCACGAGCGAGAGCACCGCCTGCGGTAAGGCGGTGGGGTGGTACGGAGTGGGGGCCCCAGCCATGCCCTAATAGTATCTGTGTACTAATCTGCAGTCAAGAGATTCCACACGAATATAGAAAGTAATTCGGTCAGCGCAGGAGTGGCGGGGAGCTCAACCGCGGATCACGCCAACGGGCTCCACCGCCGCTATCCGCTAGAAGTTCGGCAGGAACTCCTGCCAGACCGCCCGCCGCTCAGCGCGCGGATCCGATTCGATGCGATCGACCTCGTCGATGATCAGAGTCAGCCGGTCCGTTTCCGAGTAGGTCGGCCAGGTGTCGTCGGGCCGCCCGGTGCAGGCGAAGCGCAGCCAGCGCAGCCAGCGCAGGCGCATCCGTTCGCCCGCGTTGATGAAGAGTTCTCGACCGCGGAGCAGGCTCATGGCCCGGGCCGTGGGGCCGTCGACGTGGTCGAACAGGGCGAACAGCTCGATTCCGTGTGTGGCGCCGATGCCCAGCATGTGCGTAAGCCGCGGGGCCAGGTCGAACCGGTACGTAAAGACCGGAGCGACCCGGGAGTGGAAGTCGCCGATCTGAAGGCTCGGGTACCAAAACACGAAATCCTCACCGAAGTCCGACGACGACCGTTTTGCCGGCAGGCTCGCGTAGACGGAGCGCATCGCGTCGTGCGAGCTCACCGGGGCGTGGTCGAAGATGGCCGCGATACGCGTCGGCGACTTCGGCAGGATGTCCACCCGGCCCCGGAAGAGCGACCCCTGCCGCTCGTTGGTACCGATGATCAGCGGCACCCGGTGCGCGGTCCCGTGTCGGAAGGCGTCGAGCGGCCGCTCGGGCAGGAAATGCCCGTCGATCACCGGGATCATGCAGAAGGTGCCCGGGTTGGCATCCGGCGTGCGCGCCTGCAGCGCCACGGCCGCCTGGGTCAGGTCGGCTATCGCGGCGGTGGTCAGCAGCTCGTTCGGCGACAGGGCGGAGGCGTCCGGCCGCTGGGGGCGCAGCTCCGCCACGAACTCGGCGGCCCAGCCGTCGGTCAGTGAGTGCGGGAACGACGCGCTGGTCGGGGGACTCTGCGCGATGGCGCGGGCGAACAGCTCCGCTGCGGAGGGCGTCGCCATCAGATGGAGCACCGCGTTGGCGCCGGCCGATTCCCCGAACACGGTCACGTTGTGGGGATTCCCCCCCCCCTAAAGGCACGGATGTTGTCGTGCACCCACCAGAGGGCGGCCACCTGGTCGCGCAGCCCGAGATTGCTCTTGAAGAGCCGCTCCGGTGTCGAATACCGGGAGAAGTCGAGGTAGCNAATACCGGGAGAAGTCGAGGTAGCCGAGGGCACCCAGCCGGTAGTTGAAACTGACGTAGACCACCCGCCCGGTGCGCACGAAACTTTCCCCTCGGCCGGTGAAATCCTGCGAGGAGCCCACGCTGTAGCCACCGCCGTGGATGAAGACCATCACCGGGCGGCCCAGCCGCCTCCGCGACGCCGACGCCGGCCGAAGCACGAGAGACGTCTCGCACGCCCTCCCACGGGGCCACCGGCGCCACCTCGCGCAGGGTCGCGGTCATGGCGTCCTCACTTCGGGCGCGTCGACGCCGCTATCGGTACTCCGGGTTCGGCTGGAATCCGAACCGCTCGCCCTCGTCCCACTCCTCGCGGAGGTTCCCGTAGGCGGGGATGCCGCCGTTTGCCTTCAGCATCGCCGCCAGGTGCATCAGGTTCCAGGTCATAAAGGTCACGTTGCGGTTCGTGAAGTCGCTCTCCGGCCCCCCGGAATCCGGGTCCAGGTAGCTCGGGCCCGGACCGATCGCGCCGATCCAGCCGACGTCGGCCGTCGGCGGAATCGTGAAGCCGATGTGCTGCAAGCTATAGAGCACGTTCGACGCGCAGTGCTTCACGCCGTCCTCGTTGCCGGTGATGACGGCCCCGCCCACCTTGCCGTAGTAGACGTACTGACCCTTGTCGTTCAGCTCCCCCGACATGGCATAGAGCCGTTCGATCACGCGCTTGGTGACCGAGCCGTTGTCGCCGAGCCAGATCGGCCCGCCGATCACGACGATGTCGGAGGTGCGCACCTTGTCGAACAGGGCGGGCCAGGCATCCGTCGCCCAGCCGTGTTCGGTCATGTCGGGGTAGACGCCCGAGGCGATGTCGTGGTCGATGGCCCTAATGTTCTCGACGTGGACGCCCTGCTCGTGCATCAGGTTGATGCTGAGGTTCATCAAGCCCTGTGTGTGGCTGATTTCGGGGCTTCGTTTAAGGGTGCAATTGATGAACAGGGCCCGAAGGCCGGCGTATTCGAAGGATGCCTGGGTGTCGCGGGTCGCGGTCATGGTGTCAGTTTTGCACCGGCCCCAGACCTCGTCTAGGGCCACACCGGAGCCCGCGCCCTCCGGATCGGGCCTTCGATCGGGCCGCGAATCGGGTTAACTGGGAGAGTGATTTCCAGAGAGCATCGGGTTCTGATCGTGGCCATTCTGGCGTCGTTCGTGGCGTTCCTGGACGGCTCCATCGTCACGGTCGCGCTGCCGGCGATTTCGCGGGAACTCGGCGGCGGCCTGGTGCTGGCGCAGTGGGTGGTCGACGGCTATCTGCTCTCGTTGGGCGCCCTGATCCTCGTGGCGGGGTCGCTCTCGGACACGTTCGGCCGGGTGCGGGTGCTCCGCATCGGACTGATCTGGTTCGGGATCGCCTCGCTGGCCTGCGCGGTGGCACCGTGGGGGAGCGCGCTCGTGCTCGCCCGGGTGCTGCAGGGGATGGCGGCGGCCCTGCTCGTGCCGAGTTCTCTGGCGCTGATCACCTCCACCTTCTCCGGGGCGGCACAGGGGCGAGCGATCGGGGCCTGGACCGGCTGGACGGGCATCGCGGGCATCATGGGCCCGGTGCTCGGCGGCATCCTGGTGGACACGTTCAGCTGGCGCCTCATCTTCGGGCTCAACGTGATCCCCATCGTGGTTACCCTGGTGCTGCTGGCCGGCCTGGACGAGCCGGTGCGCACCCGTCCGGCGGCCCCCATCGACGCGTGGGGCGCCAGCCTGGCCGCGCTCGGGCTGGGCGGGCCGGTCTTCGCCCTGATCGAGCAGGGGCGGCTGGGCTGGGCCAGCCCGGTCGTGTTCGTGCCGCTCGTCGTCGGGCTGCTGGCCTTGGCGGGGTTCGTCTGGTGGGAGGCGCGCGCGCCGCATCCGATGATGCCCCTGAGCCTGTTCACGATCCGCAATTTCGGCGTCGGGAACCTCGCCACGGTCGGCGTCTACGCGGCGCTCAGCCTCGGCTTCTTCGTCTTCACGGTCTATTTGCAGCAGGTTGGCGGCTTCTCGGCGACCGCGGCCGGTTTCGCCGGCATCCCGGCGACGCTCATGCTGCTGCTCTTCGCGACACTGTTCGGCACCCTGGCCGGTCGCTACGGACCGCGCGCGTTTATGACCGTGGGCCCGATGGTGGCAGGAGCCGGATTCTTGCTGCTACTCGGGGCGGTGCCGCCGATCGCGCTCTGGTCGCAGGTCGTGCCGGCCGTCGTCGTGATCGGCCTCGGCCTGGCCATCACCGTGGCTCCGCTGACCTCCGCGGTGCTCGGGTCCATCCGGTCCGAGCAGGCCGGGATCGGTTCGGCCATCAACAATGCCGTGTCCCGGGTGGCCGGCCTGGTCGCGATCGCCCTGGCTGGGACGATCATCGGAGCGACGCTCGACGTTGCCGGATTCCAGCGCGTGATGGTCGTCGTCGCGGGCCTGATGTTCGCAGGTGGGCTGGTCTCCTGGCTCGGAATTCGCACTCCGGTCCCGGTTGCCGCACCAGAGCACCCCGAATAGCTGTTATAGTTTTCAAGTTGTCATGGGGCGCTTAGCTTCGAGACAGCCTGCGCTCGTAGCTCAACGGATAGAGCATCTGACTACGGATCAGAAGGTTGGGGGTTCGAATCCCTTCGGGCGCACAGCAAAAACCCCCGCAATCGTTGAGATTGCGGGGGGTTTTGTCGTTGGTCGGCGCAAGGGGATGAGGGGCGAACCCCTCCGGAACCCCTCCGCACGGGTCGCGGCCAGGCACCCGACGCAGCGCAACCAGCGTCTTTAGTGTTCTAAGACCTCAATCCGAGTGGCTTTGAAGTGGGTGACAGGAGCACCGCCAGGACTCTTTTCTTCCGTGACTTCTGTCGAGATGCGCACTCTTCGCCCGACACTCAAGGACTTGATGACGGACTTGTCGATCTCCGTCGCGTTCACGGTTTCGTACTCACCCTTACCGATTTCAAGCTTCAAAGGACTGATGTCGCTGACAGTCCGAAGGATGCCCTCGAGCTGAACCGGTTCCTTCTCCAGCTCCCTACTTGCAACGAGTTTTCCGAGGTGCAATAAGTCGGGAACAGACATGCGGAGGTTTAGGGCTGCTTTGCGTGGCTCGGTCCAAGAGAACTCAGTTTCAAACTGCGATGCGGCGAGGGTATTTGCCAGGTCGCGCAACGAAGTAGCGACTCTCGGCCCTCTCTCTTCGAGAGTTTGCAGGAATGCTGCCGCGTCGGCGTCGGGGCCGACACCCTTGCTTTGTGCGAGAAGCGTCATCGCGTCGACTACTGACCGGTCGACGAGTTGGCTGGTGGGTTGATCGAATAGCTGAATCTGACCATCGGGAGCAATCTCGGTGGCGATCAAAGTATCAGGAGCAAGCTCCAACACCGGTAGCGCTGGACGCACCGAGTGAGTGTTTCGTGCGCGCCACAGATTGTTTGGTCCCCCGATTCAGAATCGGGGGACCGGGCGCGCGCGACCAGGGCAGGTCGTTACAGGTTCCACCCCGGTCACGAACTTGGGTCGCAACCGGTGCCATACGGCCGGGCAAAGACCAACGACTTGGCGTGCCCTCGACTAGCTCGGCTGATGACCGTCTTGTGTTTGGGCGACGTTGCATATATCGACACCTTTCGATGTGTGATCGACCAATACATCGACACTTATCAATATATAAAGGGGGGCACCGAGATGAATCCGGACTTGTTCATGATTTGCTACCGCCAGCAGGAGCGCGAGCTCGATGAGCGGCTGGAACAGCGCCTCGCAATTGAAGGGCGCCTGGCGCTGGAGGAAGGTGCCCCAGCGTGTGTCATGGGACTGTCGGAAAGGTTCCGGAGTCTGGTCCGCGCGATCGAGCGCCTACGCGAGAGGACTCGTTACGGGGCGCCGGCGGCGACCTGCTGCGCCACTACCTGAGCTGGAGCAGGTGAGGAATCAGGGCTCGTTCACGTCGCGTTTCTTCGCCTCGATAGATGCTCACCTCGGGACCCTGAGCGTCGATTCGCCGGCGGTAGTTGTTGTTCCCATTGACGTTGAGAGCACGGTCGATGGGTGATTCGCCGCCGATGCCGGTATGGACTCTGTGGTGGCTGTAGCTATGGATCCAGTCTTGGAGGTGGCTGCTCGGGCGGCCGTGTCCGTGACCGCCCGGATGGACCCGGCCATCAGGAGGCCCATCGCGAGCATTGCCGAACATGCGTGGCAGGCCATCAGATACACCGATGCCCTCTACGACGGAACCACGAAAGCGTGAATCTCGAACGCCGAGTTCCCCTTCAGCGCGCTCACCTCCCGCAAGAAGAGGCGTGCTCATCATTGGCCGCCTCGTGGTGCGGCGGATCCCCGAGCTGGACAAGAAAGACCTCGAGCACCCCACCCTCTTTGACACGCACCGCTTCCACGTGTTTTACACCACCAACGACCTGTCCACTGTCGCCGCCGGCAAAACCTACCGTGCTCACTTCGTCATTGAGTTCGTTCACGCGGGCCCGAAGAACAGCGCCCTGGCGCACCTGCCCGCCGGCGTGTTCACCGCCAACGCCGCCTGGCTGGTCCTGGCCGTGATGGTCTTCAACCTCACCCGCGCCGCGGCGACCATCGTCGGCGCCGGCCTCGCCACGGCGACCACGGCTACCATCCGCCGGAATCTCGTCACCGTCCAGACAGGATCGCTTCCTCAGCCCGGCGCTTCATGCTCCACTTGACCGAGCGATGGCCCTGGGAACCGCGTGGACCGTCTGTTTTGCCACAACACCGGGCGCCCCGACCCGAGTCCCAAATCGAATGGTTCGATTCCAAGGGCCGAGGCCGACCCCAATCGGCTCGCGGTCGCATTACTGATCGCGTAAGAGGGTCGAAACCTTCTTACCGAAACTCGCCGCTCGATCGAACCGGTGCAGATCGCGATGGGCACCATCCTGGACTACATCGAGACCTTCGTTCAGCAGGAGTCAACCCTCAGTACGCCACGGTGATTGGCGGCGGACCGAAAATTATACTGCCGTTGTGGCCGCCGAATCCGAAGCTGTTCGACATCACGGGGCCTCGCGGCAGAGGGCGGGGAGTGGTGGCGATGTCGATGTCGATCGTCTCGTCTTGATTGACTAGGCCGATGGTTGGAGGGACCATTGCCTTCTCAAAACCGAGAGCAACCGCTACGGCCTCGACCGCACCAGCCGCACCGAACGAGTGACCTGTCACACCCTTGATGCTTGTCACGACAGGCCGGGTCGTCCCGAACACGCGTTGAAGAGCTTCCCCTTCTGCCGCGTCGTTGAGCCCCGTCGATGTTCCGTGTGCGTTGACATGAACGATTTCTTCGGGTGCGATCCCCGCATCGTTCAGTGCCAGCCTCATCGTGCGCTCGGCGCCGGTTCCATGAGGAGCGGGAGCTGTAATGTGGTGCGCATCTGACGTTGAGGCGGCCCCGTCGATGGTCATGTAGATGCGCGCGCCCCTTGCGACAGCCGCATCGTAGGGCTCCAGGATCAGGATGCCGCAAGCCTCAGAAGCAGCCAGACCGTCTCGATCGCGGTCGAAGGGGCGGGAGATACCCGACTTTGACAGCGCTCGCATATTCGCGAAGCCAGCCAGGCTAACCGGGGAGAGGCTCGAGTCGGTACCTCCGGCGATGACCAGGTCAGCGGTTCCGTGTGCGATGAGACGAGCTCCGGCGGCGATGGCATCCGTGCCTGCAGCACAGGCCGTCGCAGTCGTCAGTGCGGCACCTCGCAACCCGAATCGTATGCTCAGCGCGCCGGCCGCGGCATTGGGCATCACCATCGGAACGGTGTGCGGGGAGACGAACCGCTCGCCCTTCTCGCGGAGGACATCTGCCTGCATGGAGTAGGTCTGAATCCCACCAATGCCGGTTCCGATGGAGACGGCAGCGCGGTCCCTGTCTACAAAATCGGCGAGCATCGACACATCCGACGCATCGTCCGGCTGCGCGCCGACATCAAGCAGCCCGGCGTCTCGAAGTGCTTCATCGGCGGCGACGATGGCGAATCGTACATTGATGTCGGAGTTTTTCGCAGTCTTGTGGGTCATCACCCGTCGGGCGTTGAGAGTGTCGTGGGCAACTCTGCGCACGGCAGACGGGGGCATATCCCGAAACAGGCTCGACCAGAAGTCGACGACGCCGACACCCCCCGGCGTGACGACACCGATGCCAGTGACAGCGACTTGCCTATTCAACGGTGCCCGCATGCAGATGCTCCCTCTCACAATCCGATCAGTTTGGATTTCTTTTTTTACCGTACGGCGAGACCGTTCTCTGGGACACCGAGTTCGCTGCAAACAATTCGTCCCGAAGTTGTAGATCACCGATGGTCGGGTTGCGACTGCCCTCTCGTCGGAGAGGCCGAAACCCCGAGCGCTTCAGCACCAGCTGCGACCCGAAGATCCTCGCCACCCCCGACGCGGCCTGGATCAACAGGCCAGCCGAACCACAAGAGGCGGAGCCGAAACTAGCCGCCTAAACTCACGCTGGCCTCATTAACCTTGACAAATTCCGCCTCGCTCACGTTCGTGTTCCATCGCATACGTCCCGTAATCGACTAAGGATGTCAAGCAGCGCGGTCTGCCTGCACAGCCTGGGGGCGCGCAGCGAACGAGAGTGAGTCCTGCCGCGCCGCACGCCACAGAGCGATCACAAGCGCCACTGTAACCGGTGTCCAGAGCATCCGCTCAACGAAGGACGGAGAAGCGAGATTCATAACGGCCCCGACGAAAAGCAGGACGGTCGCTCCATAGAGCACGCGCCGGCGGAGCGTCGTGCTAGCCCAACGAGTGCCGACGACACCAGCGAGTGCGACATAGAAAACTCCCTGCATTGCGCTGCTCACCCGGAATTCGTCGGGGAGCACTCCAGGGTTGATCCCACCGAGGGCGGCTTCACCCCAGGGTGCGCCCGCGGCCAATGCCACTTGGAATGCGGCGATTACAAGGAAGAGCGCCGCGGCAACTTTTCCGGCGGTGCTGGCCGGGAATCGGAGATTCTTGGACTCTACAGAGCTCATCGGGTTCCTTTGTTCGAGTAGCGCGCCAACGCGATCGCGTTTTTGTCCGCTTTATATCTACTAGATACAATAGCATCGATGCACTGGATATATCTACAAGCAATAACAGCGCTTGCTGCGAGACTCCCATCGCGCTGAGTCTCAGTGAGCCAAGCAACCTACCGAATTGTTCTCACTAGCTGTTCGCTGAACGCAGCTACCCGGTGTGCACTGTCCCGGCGTTCGAGCGGCACGCACGGCTAGCACGAGATTCACGAACATATACGAGCCAAAGATCAGGCGGTGAATAAGTAGAAGGCCGCCGTCGCCGATAGGGCGCGGGTACCAGACGGCCATCATAGGCCTGAGAGCGCGGCCATCATGCCGGCCGTGATCAGGACAGGCCCGGCCGTGCGGTGCCAACGCCGCCCTCCGCGGAGCGCGGGGAGGAAATGGAATGCCCCGACCACGCTGAAGAGCGTTGCGCCAACGATATGCAGCACGACGGGAAACGGCGAGTCGGTTAATCGGGTCTGCTCCGGAACCACCTCGGGGCCGCCGCCCGACTGGACTAGACGGAAGGCTCCCGCACGAATTGTTCAGCTTGATGCTGCGGACTACCCGAGGTTGGCTGCTGCCAGAGAACCTTCCGCGGGTTACCTCCACCAATTCCGGAGGTTCTCCCTTTTCACAAGCCGCGAGGTCTCACCAAGGTCCTGGCCGGGTACACCTAAAGACGTGAGACGAGGAACATGCCCACGAGAGGCGCTAGCACCGCCCCGGAACCAACGCTCACTAGAAGGACCGCAGCGAACCGTTGCCCGCGCCCCAGGCGCGCACCACGGTTTGGGCGATGCCACAGTGCAAAGGCGACTCCGGCAAGCACTAGCACGAACCCAAGGGGCAGAAGTATGAGCGCAACATCCGACATCGGGCAAGGTTATCATCGCGCAAAACGCAGACGCCCGGTGCCGCCGACAACTTGCGGCGCGCGCGGTGACCCGGCCGCACCGCCCCGCGAGCCGAAGAACCTGCCCAGCGTCCTCCAGCAGGTATGAAGGTCTGCGTTCTGCGCTCTCTCCTAAAATTCGGGGGTGCTGCGTGCAAGACTTACGGCGGAAGCGACATATGCATTATGTGAGCATCGCCAACACCCCAGCCACCGCCGACATGAGCGAGGGAGCGGCGATGCCTGAGAGCGCGGGCCCGCCCAAGACGGCGGCCGACGTCGACTGGTTCACCGTGATCGTCCGGGCGCACTCGACTGCGCTCGTGCGCTACTTCGCCCGCCGCGGACCGCGTCA
>NZ_SOGD01000002.1:0-26843 GCF_004402345.1 Cryobacterium sp. TMT2-15-1
GCTGGCGCGGCCTTCGCCGCCGCGCTCGGCGGCGGCGTGAGCGTCAGCGTCGGCACCGCGCCGGCCGGGGCCGAACAGCTCGCCGCCGCCCGGTCCCAGCCCGTGTCCGTGCTGATCGGGCAGTCGCTGATCGTGTCGGACAACACCCTCGCAGAGATGCTCGCCCGGCTCGTCGCTGTGGAGTCCGGGGCCGGCAACACCTTCGGCGCCCTGCAGGAGTCCGTCGTCACGGCGCTCGACGCCTATGGCATCGACACGACCGGCATCATCATCCGGGACGGTTCGGGCCTCAGCGACGACAACGCCGTACCGCCGTCGTATCTCACCCGGCTGTTCGTCAAGATCAACGCCCGCGACGGCGACCTCGGCGTCATCTTCGATGGCCTACCGATCGCCGGTGGACCCACCGGATCGCTCTCCTACAGCGACCGGTTCACGGGCGACAACGCCGTCGCCGACGGCTCCGTCTTCGCCAAGACGGGCTGGATCGACACCGGCTACACGCTCTCCGGCATTATCCGGGCGGCCGATGGCACGCCGCTCACCTTCGCCGTTTACGCGCTCGGGGATGTGAGCGATAATGCGAAGCAGGCGCTCGACACCATCACCGCCGGGTTCTTCCGTTGCGGCGACAACCTGTCAAACTCCTGACTACAACCGGCGACAGAAGGAGCAATCCGTGACCAGGGCCCTGCTTATCATCGACGTTCAGAACGATTTCACCGAGGGCGGGGCCCTCGCCGTCGAGGGTGGGTCTGCGGTGGCCGCGGGGGTCAGCGCGCTGCTGGCGGAACATCCGGATGCCTATGACGTGATCTTCGCCTCCCGCGACTGGCACGACCCCGACAGCGACAACGGCGGCCACTTCGCCCGGGCCGGCGAGCCCGACTCCACGGACTCCTGGCCCGTGCACTGCGTGGCGGGCACCCCCGGCGCCGAGTACCACCCCTCGCTGCTGTTGCCGGACACGACCATCCACATTCGCAAGGGGCAGGGCCAAGCGGGCTACTCCATTTTCGACGGCATCTCGGAGGACGGCGAGAAGACGGGCGAGCTGCTCATCGCGAACGGGGTGACCGAAATCGACATCGTCGGCCTCGCCACCGACCACTGTGTGCGCGCGTCGGGCCTGGACGCGCGGGGCCATGGCCAGCATGTGCGGGTACTGACCGACCTCGTCGCCGGCGTCGCCCCGGACACGAGTGACGCGGCCCTGGGCGAGCTGGCCTATGCCGGTGCCGTGCTCGTCACCTCCGACGTGGTCGTCTGAGCGTGGGGGTGACCGACCGGGCGAGTCCGACCCCGTCGGGGCCGGCCGCGGCGGGCTCTGCTCCGACGGGCTCTGCCGGCGGGGCGCTGTTCGCGCGGCGCCTCGACGGCGTGCGGATCGCCTACGACGTCGTGCCCGGCGAGCGCCCGATCCTGCTCGTGCACGGGTTTGCGTCGACATCGCAGGTCACCTGGGTCGGCACCGGCTGGGTGCGAGCCCTGCAGGACGCCGGGCGCGGCGTGATCACCCTCGACCTCCGCGGTCACGGACGCAGCGACAAGCCGCACCGCAGCATCGACTACCTGCCCCGGCAACTCGCCGCCGACCTCGTGGTCGTGCTCGACGCCCTCGGCCTGGAGCAGGTCGACGTGGTCGCGTATTCGATGGGCTCGCGTGTGGCGGCGGCGCTCGCGCGGCTGGCGCCGTCCCGGGTGCGCCGACTGGTGCTCGGCGGAGCCGGGCCGGACGAACTGTTCGAGACGTGGCATCCGGATGCCGTGCGCCGGTTCGTGACCGACGGCACCGCCGGCGCCGACCCGTCGATCGCGGCGATACTGGGTGCCGCAATCACCGCCGGCGCCGACCGCGAGGCCCTCGTGGCCTGTGTCGGCGGGGTGGCCGGCTCCTCGCTGGACGTGCCGGCCGAAATCCCCGTGCTCTACGTCGCGGGCGGCGCAGACTCCATCCCCGCCGGGGTCGCCGAACTCGCCCGCGCGCGTGGTGCCGACTACCTCGAGCTGGCGGGCCGGGACCACGTGAACACGCTCACCTCCCGCGAGTTCAAGCGCGCCGCACTGCAGTTCCTGGCCTGAGCGCCCCCGAGTCCGGGCTGTGGGGGAGCACGTGGGGGGGGGGGTGCCCGAACCGCACAAGAGGTGCTGCGCATCCGGCTGGCGCTGCTGGGAGACCGGCCGGTGTCGGGGCTAACTCAGGAGATCCGTCCGGGCCGGCCCGGACATCCGCGCTNGCCGGCCCGGACATCCGCGCTGGTTCCGCACTGGTCCGGGGCGGCCGGGCCACCGGGCGACGGATGTCCTGAGTTGGCCACACGCGCGAACTCGGCTGGACCTGGCCCTGGTCCTGGACCTGGCCCTGGTCCTGGTCCTGGTCCTGACGAATCCGACGGAGATTGTGCCCATAACCGCGTCCAACACTCCGGAAACCCGCAGATATCGCAAAATCTCCGTCGAATTGGTTCGGAGCCGGCGGGGGAGTGAGCCCCGGCGCCTCCCCTAAGCTGGGGGTGTGCGGGCCTCGCTGCCGAGGCCGCCGAATGCCGACCGGGGGACCGTCATGACAACCGACATCCAGGATGCGATGGGTTCGGTCTCGACAGGCTCGACCACCGGATCCGGCTCGTTCACCGGCGCCCGGGGCAGGAAGTACTGGCTGGCGCCGGCCGCCGCGATCTTCGCCGTCGCCTGGGGCGGCAACGAATTCACCCCACTGCTGGTGATGTACCGACAGGCGGACGGGTTCTCCAACCAGCTGGCGAACCTGCTGCTCGGGGCCTACGTACTCGGCATCATCCCGGCGCTACTGATCGCCGGCCCGCTGTCGGACCGGTTCGGCCGCCGACCGCTGATGCTGCCCGCGCCCTGGGTCGCGATCGCGGGGAGCGTGCTGCTGGCCCTGTCCGCGGGCAATGTGCCCATGCTGCTGGCCGGCCGCATCCTCTCCGGCGTCGCCCTCGGCCTGGCCATGGCCGTGGGCACCAGCTGGGTGAAGGAACTCTCCGCGAGACCGTTCGACTTCGGGGCCGACCGTTCCTCGGGGGCACGACGGGCGACCATCGCGCTGTCCCTCGGTTTCGCACTCGGCGCGGCGAGCTCCGGAGCGCTGGCCCAGTGGGCGCCGTTCCCCGGCGTGCTGCCGTACGCGGCGCACACCGTCATCGCCGTGCTCTTCGGCCTTCTGCTGTTCGGCACCCCGGAGTCCCAGGGACGGGGCATCGCGGCCGGGGCCCTGCCGGCCGTCCACCCGGCCATCTCCCCGTACCCGCGGTTCCTGCTCCTGATCGTGCCGGTGGCGCCGTGGGTCTTCGGAACGGCCACGACCGCCTACGCCATCCTGCCGGCGCTCGCCGCGACCGAGATCCCGTCCGCGCCGGTGGCGTTCGCGGCCCTGCTCTGCGTGGTGGCACTCGTCGCGGGAGCGTCGCTGCAGCTCTTCAGCCACCGCATCACCGCCGGGCACAATGCCCGTGGCATTATGTTCGCGCTGATGCTGACCGTCGGGTCGCTGCTGCTCGCATCCGTCGCCGTGAGCCCACCCGTGCTCTGGCTGATTTTGCCGGCGGCGGCCCTGCTCGGCGCCGCGTACGGCCTGCTGATGGTGTCGGGGCTGCAGGAGGTGCAGCGGATCGCGCCGCCCGACCACCTCGCCCGGCTGACCGCGATCTACTACGGCATCACCTATCTGGGGTTCTTCGTGCCGCTGGCGCTGTCCCTGCTCGAGCCGTGGCTCGGCTACCCGGCGATGTTCGCGGGCGGGGCCGCGTTCTCGGCCGTGTCGCTGGTGGTGGTGATGCTGGTCTTCCGCCGGGACATCTCCTTGCATCGCGCCGCGGCGAGCCGATGAAATCGCGCGCGACCTGCAGCCCGCAAAAAAGTTCCACAGAATTTTCCATGCATGTGCATCCGTTTGGGGACGTGCGAGAGAAGTAAGGGTGAGAGAGGCTCCAAGAATCTCTTCAGAGTGACCCACTCACAGACCCATTACGCAGGAGGAAACGATGCACAAGTCCCTCAAGTTCGGAATGACGGCCAGCGCTCTCGGTGCTCTCGTCGCCCTCGGCGGCCTCGCTCCGGCACAGGCAGCCGACGGCCACCGGGAGGTCGTGCTCGACGTCACCGGGGTGGGCACCGACACCGATCTGCGCGAGGTGTGGCTGATCGAGGCGGATGCGTCCGGGCTGATCAGCATCGGAGTGCTCGACGGTGAGTCCGGGCGCTTCGCTATCCCCGACGGCGTCGACCTGTCGCAGTACCCGTTGGTCGACGTCTCCGCGGAACCCGACGACGGCGACCCGCAGCACTCCGGCGACTCGATCCTGCGCGGGGAACTGCGCACGGCCTGACACCACCCGCACGTGAGTGTCAGAGCGTATTGCCGAGCTTGAAGCCGTGCTCCACGTCGTTCTTGCGGGTGTACGAGAACCCGTCGGCGCCGACCGTGACGGCCATCTCGCTGGACTCGGTGCGGGCGATGACCGGCTGGGGGTTGCCGTCCAGGTCGAGCACCAGGGAGGCATCCGTGTACCAGCTCGGCACGACCGCGTTGCCCCACCAGTCGCGGCGCTGGTTGTCGTGCACGTCCCAGGTGACGACGGGGTTGTCGGGGTCGCCGGTGTAGTAGTCCTGGGTGTAGATCTCGACCCGGTGGCCGTCGGGGTCGCGCAGGTAGAGGTAGAACGCGTTCGAGACGCCGTGGCGGCCGGGGCCGCGCTCGATGACGTCCGACATTCGCAGGGCGCCGAGCTTGTCGCAGATGTAGATGATGTTGTGCTTCTCGTGTGTGGAGAAGGCGATGTGGTGCATCCGCGGGCCGTCCCCGCCGGTCAGGGCGGTGTCGTGCACGGTGTCCTTGCGGCGCATCCAGGCCGCGTAGGTGACGCCGTCTTCGTCCTGGATGTCTTCGGTGACGCGGAAGCCGAGGTCCTCGAGGTAGCCGCGGCCGAGGCCCACGTCGGGGGTGACCTGGTTGAAGTGGTCCAGGCGCACGAGGGCGCCGGGACCCTGCAGGTCGTAGCGCCAGGCCAGGCGTTCGACGTGGTCGACCGAGTAGAAGAACTCGTAGGGGAAGCCGAGCGGGTCCTCGACGCGCACGGAGTCACCGACACCCTTCACGAACCCGTTGATGCGGCGTTCGGTGCGGCAGCCGAGCTCCTGATACCAGGCCTCGGCCAAACCCACGTCTTCGGGGGCGCGCACCCGGAAGGCCATCGCGGCGACCGCGGCGACCGGGCCCTGGCGCAGCACCAGGTTGTGGTGGATGAACTCCTCGAAGCTGCGCAGGTAGATCTCGGTGTCGCTCTCCTCGGTCACGACGAGGCCGAGCACGTCGACGTAGAACGCACGCGAGCGGGCCAGGTCGGTGACGACGATGTCCATGTAGGCGCAGCGCAGGATGTCCGGCGGGGTCGCGGTCGGCGTGGGGATGGGGGTGGTGGTCATGGAATCCTCCTCATTGAGATGTCGCGGTGGTCGAGCGTGTCGGGACCCGGGACCCGAGATCAGTGGGCGCCGAAGCGGGCGGTGTGCACAGGCCCGAGGGAAACGTGAACGGCCTGCTGCTCGGTGTAGAAGTCGATCGAGCGGTAGCCGCCCTCGTGGCCGAGGCCCGAGGCCTTGACCCCGCCGAACGGGGTGCGCAGGTCCCGAACGTTGTGCGAGTTGAGCCAGACCATGCCCGCCTCGATCGACTGCGCGAAGGTGTGCGCCCGGGTGAGGTTGCTGGTCCAGATGTATGCGGCCAGGCCATACTTGACGCCGTTGGCCAGCTCGAGGGCCTCTTCGTCGGTGTCGAACGGTGTGATCGCCACGACCGGTCCGAAGATCTCCTCCTGGAAGATGCGGGCCGTCGGGGCGACATCCGCGAACACGGTCGGGGACACGTAGTTGCCCTCCGGCAGATTCTGGGGGCGGCCGCCGCCGGCGAGCAGGCGGCCC
Organism: Cryobacterium sp. TMT2-15-1; assembly: GCF_004402345.1. Taxonomy (NCBI): domain Bacteria; kingdom Bacillati; phylum Actinomycetota; class Actinomycetes; order Micrococcales; family Microbacteriaceae; genus Cryobacterium; species Cryobacterium sp. TMT2-15-1. The sequence goes on from NZ_SOGD01000002.1 coordinate 5,941, forward strand.
TCGCTCTTGCCGATCTCGACGTAGCTCATCACCTTGGCGTAATGCTCGGGGTGCACGAGCGCGCCGACCTCGGTGGCAGGGTCGTGCGGGTCGCCGACCACGATGTTCTGTGCCCGGGCCGCATAGCGGGCGCAGAAGTCGTCATAGATCGGGCGTTCCACCAGGATGCGGCTGCTGGCGGTGCAGCGCTCGCCGTTGAGCGAGAACACCCCGAACAGGGTCGAGTCGAGCGCGGCATCGAGGTCGGCGTCGGCGAAGACCACGGCGGGGGACTTGCCGCCGAGCTCCATCGACATGCCCTTGAGGTTCGCGGCGCAGTTGCGGTAGATGGTCTGACCCGTGGTCGTCTCGCCCGTGAACGAGATGAGCGGGACATCCGGATGCTTGACCAGTGCGTCCCCGGCCTCCTCACCCAGCCCGTTGACCAGGTTGAAGACCCCGTCGGGCAGCCCGGCGGAGCGGAAGATCTCCGCCCACAGGCTCGCCGACAGCGGTGTGAACTCGGCCGGCTTGAGCACGACCGTGCAGCCGGCGGCCAGTGCGGGGGCGAGCTTCCAGCTCTCCAGCATGAACGGGGTGTTCCATGGGGTGATCAGCCCGGCCACGCCGACCGGTTTGCGGAAGACGTAGTTGATCTGGCTGCCGGGCACCTGGTAGGTGTCGTCGGTCTGCGCCACGATCAGGTCGGCGAAGAAGCGGAAGTTCTCGGCCGCCCGCTTGGCCTGGCCGAGAGCCTGGGTGATCGGCAGGCCGGTGTCGAACGTCTCGAGTTCGGCGAGGCGGGCATCCTGGGCCTCGACGGCGTCGGCGATCTTGTTCAGGATGCGGGAGCGTTCGCGCGGCTTCATCCTCGGCCACGGCCCGGTCACGAAGGCGTCGGTCGCGGCGGCGACGGCGAGGTCCACGTCTTCCTTCTGGCCGGCCGCGGCGGTGGCGTAGGTCTGGTTCGACACCGGGTCGAGCACGTTGAAGGTCGCGCCGGAGACACTGTCGACGAACCGGCCGCCGATGTAGTGCTGGATGCGGGTCGGCAGGTTCTCGGGCACATGCTGCGCGCGGGTTCTCGTGGTGGTGGCGTCGGTCATGGCGGTCTCGGTCATGGCTCAGGCTGCTTTCGGGGTGAAGCTGGCGACAGTGAAGCCGTCGACGGGGGAGAGGTACTGCTCGCCGGCGGCCAGGAGCGTCTGCATTTTGGCGATGCCCGCATCCGTCGGCGTGATCAGCGGCGGGCGCACGAAGCCGCTCTCGATCAGGCCGCGCTGCTCGAGCACCCATTTGCCCGGGGCCGGGTTCGTCTCGACGAAAAGCAGGTCGACGAGTGGGTGCAGGCCGTAGTGGATGCGCCGGGCCGTCTCGATGTCGCCGGCCATCCACGCGTTGTACATCTCGACGTGCGCGACCGGGGCGATGTTGCTTGTGGCGCTGATGTATCCCACGCCACCGAGGGCCAGCAGGGGCAGGCAGAGCAGTTCGATGCCGCTCCAGACCAGCAGTTCGGGGCCGCAGAGCTGCAGCACCCGCGAGAAGTGCTCGAAGTCCTTGGTGGTCTCCTTGACGCCGACGAAGTTGTCGAAATCGCGGTAGAGGCGGGCGATGGTCTCCGGGGCGATGTCCACGGCGGTGCGGCTGGGCACGTTGTAGGCGACGATCGGCAGGTCCGGAAACTCCTCTGCCACGGTCTTGTACCAGACGTAGAGGGCTTCCTGGGTGGGGCGGGCGTAGTAGGGGGTGATGATCAGGGCGGCGTCGACGCCGGCATCCCGGGCCGCGGCGGTGAGCTCGAGGGTCTCGTCGAGCTTGGCCGAACCGGTGCCGGGCATGAACGGCACCCGGTCGCCGACCGCGGCGGCCACGGTGCAAATCGCGCTGGCGCGCTCGGCGATGGTCTGCGAGCTCGGCTCGCCGGTGGAGCCGCCGAGTGAGATGCCGTGCGTGCCGGAGGCGAGCTGCCAGTTCACGAGGTTGGTGAGGCCGGCGTGGTCGACGGCGCCGTCGGCCGTGAACGGGCTCATCAGGGGCGCGATAGAGCCCGTGATCTGACTCGGGTCGGTGCGGAACTTCATTGTTCTTCCTTTCGAGGGCAACGGATGCGTTCGCGACTGTTGCCGAATCGGACGAATGTTCCCGGTGTGCGGGCAACAGTCGTCCGTTACGGGAACAGTTGCGGGATTGGCTGTCAGGGGGCGGAGGCGGAGGCGGAGGGGGCGGCGTGCTGCTGGGCGAGGAAGGCGTTCAGGGTGCCGAGTCGGTGGTCGCGCGCGGCCAGTTCGATCTGCAGGGGATCGGCGCCGTCCTCGATCAGGTCGAGCAGCGCGGTGTGCTCGGCGACGGACTCGTGCGCCCGGCCGGGCACGAAGCTGAACGTGGATTCGCGCAGGGTGCCGAGCCGGCTCCAGCCCCGCTGCACCAGGTCGAGGATGTGCGCATTGCTGCAGGCCTCGAACAGGGCCGAGTGGAACTCGCGGTTCAGGCTGGTGAAACGCACCGGGTCGAAGTGGTGCAGGCACTCGTCCATCTCCGTGTTGATCTCCCGGGCGCGCAGCAGCGTTTCCGGGTCGAGTCGCGGCGCCGACAGGGCGGTGGCGTAACCCTCGACGAGGGCCAACGTCTGCATCGTGTGGGTGTACTCGGTGACGTCGAGCATGGCCACCTGGGCGCCGACGTTGCGCTCGAACGTGACCAGACCCTCCGCCTCCAGCAGACGGATAGCCTCCCGCACCGGCACGGTGCTGACACCGATCTCCCGGGCGATCTGCCCGAGCACCAGGCGGTAGCCCGGGCTGAAGCTGCCGTCGGAGATGCGGGCCCGGATCCACCGGTGGGCGAGCTGCGCCTTGCTCAGCGACGCCTCCGCGCCGGTAGTCGGGACGCCGGCCGAGCCTGCTGAGCCAGCTGCGACGCCTGCCGAGCCAGCCGAGACCGAGGCCGTCATGCCTGCTCCTCCAGCCAGACCCGATACCGGGCCTTCCATTCGGCGTTCATCGGGTAGAGCCCGTCGACGCCGTGCCCGGCCGAGACCATCGCGGCGATGAAGGTCTCCTCGCGTTCCTGCACGATGGCTGCGGCGACCACCTCCTCAACCAGGTGCGGCGGGATCACGATCAGCCCGTCGGCGTCCCCGACGATCACGTCGCCGGGCTGCACGGATGCCCCGCCGCAGGCCACGGTCAGGTCCGTGTCCCACGGCACGTGCCGGCGTCCGAGCACGGCAGGGTGCGGTCCGGCGTGGTAGGTGGGGATCTCCAGGGCGGTGACGGCCGCCAGATCGCGCACACCGCCATCCGTCACGATGCCGGCCGCGCCCCGAATCTGGGCGCGCAGGGCGAGGATGTCGCCGACCGTGCCCGTGCCGCGCTCGCCGCGGGCCTCGATCACGAGCACGTCGCCCGGCCCGAGCGAGTCGAAGGCGCGCTTCTGGGCGTTGTAGCCGCCGCCGTGCGCCTCGAACAGGTCCTCCCGCGCCGGAATGTACCGGAGTGTGCGGGCCCGGCCGACGAGACGGGCGCCCGGCCGGGTCGAGCCGAGGCCGTCGATCGACACTGAGTTGAGCCCGCGCTTGCGCAACTGGGCGCTGAGGGTGGCGGTGCCCACACGGTTGATCCGGGCCGTGAGCTCGGGGGTGAGGGCGAACGGCGGGGGCGTCTGCTCCGCTGGAGGTGCGGTGACGGATGCCGGCGCGAGCCCGGCCGCCTCCGCCGAACCCCACGCCTCGGTGCGCTGCAAATCGTCGACCCGCGGGCCGGCCCCGAACGCGCCGAACGGCACCGTGCCCTGCCGAATCGGGCTGACGAGGCGGCCGGTGCGGGGTGCGCCCGGGGCGCCTGGGGCATCCACCTCGACCTCAACGATGTCGCCGGGCACGACGACCGACGATCCGGCCGGCGTGCCGGTGAGGATCAGGTCGCCGGGCTCGAGCGTGAGCAGCTGCGAGAGGTCGGCGACGAGCCGGCCGAACCCGAAGAGCAGGTCGGCGGTCGTGTCCTCCTGTACGAGCGTGCCGTTGACCCAGGTGCGGATGCGCAGCGCTGCCGGGTCGAGGCCGGCCGCCGGCAGCAGCGTCGGCCCGACGGGGGTGAAGCCGTCGGCGCCCTTCGAGCGCAGGTTCGAGCCCTTGTCGGCGTAGCGCAGGTCGTACACGCCGAAGTCGTTGGCGCAGGTCACGTGCGAGACCGCCGCCCAGCCCTCCTCGGGCGAGACGCCGCGGGTGCGGCGCCCGATCACCAGCGCGATCTCGCCCTCGAACACCAGCAGCTCGCATCCGTCGGGCCGTTCCACCGGCGTGCCGCTGGAACTCCGCGACGACGCCGGCTTGAGGAAGTACGACGGCTGCTCCGGCGTACGGCCGCGCTGGGCGGCCCGGCTCGGGTAGTTGAGGTGCACTGCAATGATCTTGCCCGGTGGGGCGAGATCGGTGGTGGCGGTGACGCTGCTGCTTGCGCTGACGTCTGCTCTGCTGCTTGCGCTGACGTCGGAGGCGCCCACGGAGGTCGAGTTCGGCATGTTTTGCGGCTTTCTAGTCGTGCTGGGAAATGCCGAGCGGGACTCCACGGGTTTCCTTCACCACGGAGACCGCGACGAAGGAGATCGTGGCCAGCACCATGATGTAGATGCCGATCGACGGTGACCAGGCGGTCTCGTCCAGCAGCAGCTGCGCGATCAGGGGGGCGAACGCCCCACCGAGGATGGCACCCATGGCGTAGCCGATGGACACGCCCGAGTAGCGTACCTGAGCCGGGAACATCTCCGCGTAGAGCGCCGCCTGTGGGCCGTACGAGAAGCCGAGCCCGCTGGCCAGCACGACGAGCGCCACCGTGAACCAGAGGATCTCTCCGGTGTCGATCAGCAGGAACATCGGGACGGCCCAGAGGAACAGCCAGGCGTAGCCGAACTGGAACGTGCGGATGCGCCCGATCTTGTCGGACAGGATGCCGCCGATCATCGTCGACGCGAGCCAGAACACGGCGGCGATGGTGCTGGCCAGCAGCACGGGGGAGCGTTCCATGCCCAGGCCGCCGGCCTCGACCGGTTTGGTGGCGTAGGAGGAGAAGAACGCGATCAACAGGTAGCCGGCGGCGTTGTTGGCGATGAAGATCAGGGCGGTCAGGACGACCTGGCGCCAGTGGCCGCGGAAGAGCTGGCGGAGCGGGGCGGCCGATTCCTTCTTGCGATCCTGCATCTCTTTGAAGACGGGGCTCTCGTCGACCGAGCGGCGAATGATGAAGCCGACCACGATAAGCAGCACCGAGACGAGGAACGGGATGCGCCAGCCCCAGGCGAGGAAGGCCTCATCGCTCATCGTGCTGGTCACCAGGAGCATGACGCCGGTGGCGAGGATGAGCCCGGTCGGCACGCCGATCTGCGGGTATGCGCCGAAGAACCCGCGCTTGTTGACCGGGGCGTGCTCGACCGACATCAGGGCGGCACCGCCCCATTCCCCGCCGGCCGAGAAGCCCTGCAGGATGCGCAGCACGATCAGCAGGATCGGCGCCCAGACGCCGATCTGCTCGAAGGTCGGCAGGAGGCCGATCAGTGCCGTGGCCGCGCCCATGATGACGAGGGTCAGCACGAGCATGGCCTTGCGGCCGAGGCGGTCACCGAGGTGGCCGGCCACGATCGCGCCCAGTGGGCGGAAGAGGAAGCTGATGCCGAGGGAGGCCCAGGCCACGAGCTGCGCCAGACCGGCGTTGTCGTTGGCGAGCGGGGCGAAGTACAGCCCGGCCAGCACGAGGCCGGCGGCCTGCGCGTAGATGAAGAAGTCGTACCACTCGATGGTGGTACCCACCATGGTGCCGGCAAGGACCCGGCGTTCCTCGTGTCGTTTCGCGGCGGTCGCTTTCGCGGCGCTCGTTTGGTCGGTCGTCAATGCCATGGAATACCCCTTTGTATTTCCCTGTGTGGTGCTGGAATCGTGCGATCTCGAAACGGTATCACAGATCGTATATTATCTACAGGGGTAGGAACGGGGTCGTCCGGGGGAGCCTGGATGGTGCCGCCGTCTCGTGGTCCGGATGCCACTGCGCGCCGGGCCGGCTGCCACTGCGCGCCGGGCCGGCTGCCGCCGTGCGCCGAGCCGGCGGCGCCCCCGTCTGGCCCGGTGCGCCGGCGATTAGCGCAGGTCGGCCGCGATTACGGCCGCGGCCGTCACGAGTCGCGCGCCGATCTCGGCATCACTCTGCCCGGTGCCGAGGTAGACGACCGCCAGAGCCGCCGGTGCCTCACCGGGCACGACCAGCGGCACCGCCACGGAGGCCAGCCCCGGAAGGACCTCGTCATGACTGGTGGCGTAGCCGCGTGCACGCACGTCGGCGGCCTCGCCGCGGCGGGCGCTCTCGCTGAGGTTCACCCACTGGGCCGCCGTGAGCAGGGACTGGATGGCAATCCCGGGGGCACCCCGGCCGAGCGGATGCCGCGTGCCGGGGCGCTGCGCGACGGTGGCGTGCGCCTGCCGCGGTTCCACGCTGACCAGGGTGACGACCTCCGCCCGGTCCAGCACGGTCACGAAGGCTGTCATCCCCAACTCGTTCGCGACGCTCGTCAGCTCGGGCAGCGCCGCGGCCTGCAGACCGCGGGAGACACCGCGGGCGAGCGCGGCCATCTGTGGGCCGAGGCGTACGGCGCCCGCGGCATCCCGGATCACGACCCCATGGTCCTCCAAGGTGCGCAATATTCGGTAGGCGATCGAGCGGTGCACGCCGAGGGCGGCGGCCACGTCGGCAATGGTCAGGGCCTCGTCGGCGTCGGCGAGAATCTCGAGCACGCGGATGCCGCGCGACAGGGTCTGCGAATGCGGCGCTCCGTTCGGGCCGTTGGCACTCGGCCCGCTGGGCTTGCTCTGATCGCTCATCCCGTTACCCCGCTCATTGACGTCGACACGGTGCCATTCTCGCATTCGTGGTTCGTGGCCCCGGTCGCCGCAGGAGCTATGCACTCGGAGTGTGTGCGCGTGCGCGTGCGTGTGCGTGTGTGTGTGGCCAACTCAGGAGATTCGGGTGCCGCGTGGCATCCGTCGCCCGGACCAGTGCGGGGAGTGAGGGGGTGCTGCGGCGCGTCTCCTGAGTTGGCCACACCACCGTGTCGGCGTGCCCGCGCTCGCGGGTTCCCGGTCCTCGGGTCCGAATCCTCCTCGTGTATTACTCCCGCAAATTGTGGGGGGCCGTGTCGAGCCCCCGTTCGGGTCTTTCGGCGGCCCGGGCCGGCGACCCGCCAGAGTGCAGAACTTATGCCGGGTTCGCGGCGGCTAGCTCAGGAGTTCTGGGATCGGTGCGGTCGATTCGGCCCGGGCCAGTGCGAACCCGTGCGCCACAGGTGGGGGATGGTGGTTTCGCCGCGGTGAATCTCCTGAGTTAGCCACACGGAGCGCTCTCGCCACGGTGCGCGCATCCGTGCGCTGCCGCCGCGCATCCGTGCGCTGACCGGCAAGACCCGCGGGGGAGACCGGCCTATCGTGATCCGAAATGACCGCGATCTGGGTGTCCGTGTGCCTGGTCGCCGCCGTCGCGGCGTCCGGCCTGGGTGCGGCGTGCGCGCTCGCCGGGCTCCGGATGCCGGGCCGCACCCTGGTCGCGGCTCCCGCCATGGTCGTCATGACCGTCTCGTGCGCCGACATGGTTCTGCCGGGCGTGCAGCTGCTCGGCTCCTTGGCCTGGGCGGGGCTTCTGGTCGGGGTGGCGCTGCTGGCCCTGCTGGACCGGCGTCACCGCATGCCCGCCGCGCATCACGCCGTATCGCTGCTGCTGATGTCCGTGATGTGGGTCGCGATGCTGCCGGCGGCGTCGACTGAGGCTTCGGTCGGCTCGGTCGGCACGGTCGCGGTGGCCGGCGCTGGCGCCGGAACCAGTGCTCCGGCCAGTGCCACCGCTGCCGCTGCGCCCGCTGCCGCTGCGCCCGCTGCCACCGGGCCCGCTGCCACCGGGCCCGCTGCCGCTGCGCCCGCTGCCACCGGGCCCGCTGTGGGAAACGGCGCCCATGCCGGGCACGGGCGGGCGATCACCGACGGCGGAATGCTGCCGGCCGGGCTTGTGGTGCTGCTGGCTGCGGCATCCGTTGCCCTTGCGGCCAGCGCCGTGCGGTCGGCGCGCCGCCCGGCCGGGTCGGGGATCGAGCCGGCCACGCTCCGACTGGAGTCGGCCCAGCACCTGAGTATGGCGCTGGCGATGACGTTGATGGCCGCGGGGATGTTCCTGACGCTGACCGGTTACTGACGGATGCCGGGCGCCACCTGGCCGGGAGGAAGCCGCAGCCATGATCTCACCACCACACGACCGGGCCGACAGGACCGTACCGTCCCGACCGGCATCCTCGACCGTGCCGACACGTCGAGCGGTGCGGCTAACTCAGGAGATGAGCTGCGGCATCCGTAGATCGCCGCACTGTTCCGGGTGCCGGCTACCGTCCGCCGCCCGGATCTCCTGAGTTAGCCCCAGAGCGGCACGCCGGCCACTCGCCACCCGCATCCGACCGCCCGCCCTCGCAACCGGCCGCCCACCCCCGCACCCGCCACCGCCCCGCGATTAGACTGATCGGATGCCCGTCATCGAGATCAGCGACCTCAGCGATCCGCGGCTCGTGGACTACGCCCACCTCACCGATGTGGCCCTGAAGAAGGCGCGCGGCACCGAACACGGCCTGTATATAGCCGAATCGGCATTGGTTCTTGAGCGTGCGCTGCGCGCCGGACACCGGCCGCGGTCGGTGCTCACACTCGGCAACACCGCCCCGGAGGCCCGCGCCCTCGTCGGCGAGGACGTGCCCGTCTTCGTCGGCCCGGGGGCGCTTCTCGCCGAGCTCACCGGCTACGTGCTGCACCGCGGCGTGATCGCCTCGATGCACCGGCCCGAGCTGCCCGACCCGGAGTCGCTACTCGCCGGCGCCCGCCGCATCGTGATCCTCGAGAATGTGTCCGACCCCACGAACGTCGGCGCGATCTTCCGCTCCGCCGGGGCCATCGGCGCCGACGCGATCCTGGTCACACCGCGCTGCTCCGACCCCTTCTACCGTCGCGCCATCCGCGTCTCGATGGGCACAGTGCTGCAGGTGCCCTGGACCCGCGTCGGCGACTGGCCGAGTACCCGCGCGCTGCTCACCCGGCACGGTTTCCACCTCGCCGCGCTCGCCCTGACAACGGATGCCGTGAGCCTGCGCGACTTCCCCGGGCACGAGCACGAACGGCTGGCCCTGCTGCTCGGCGCGGAGGGTGAGGGGCTCACCCCGGACGCATTGGCTGCCTCCGACACCGTGGTGCAGATCCCGATGAAGCACGGCATTGACTCCCTCAACGTGGCCGCCGCGAGCGCCGTCGCGATGTGGGCGCTCTCGGGCTGACGTCCCACCCGCTACACCCGAACCCGCGCGTCCCACCCGCTACACCCGAACCCGCGCGCCCCACCCGCTACACCCGAACCCGCGCGTCCCACCCGCGCGTCCCTGTCCTGCCGGGTTTGTGGCCAACTCAGGAGATACGTCGGCCGCGTTCTGTGAGCCCCCGGACCAGTGCGGCGGGATCCGCCGGCCGATAGATTCCCCACCGGATCTCCTGAGTTAGCTCCACCCGCGGCCCGCAGCCCACACGCGCCTCTCGCTCCGCGCCGCGGCGGCACGGAAGCCTAGGCTGAGGTCATGAGCAACGAGGCTGTCATTGTCGATGTCGTGCGCACCGCGTCAGGTCGAGGCAAACCGGGCGGCGCCCTCTCGGGCGTTCACCCCGCGGACCTGCTGGCCGGGGTGCTGAGCGAACTGGTCACCCGCAACGGGCTCGATCCCGCGCTCGTCGAGGACGTGATCGGCGGCTGCGTCAGCCAGGTCGGCGAGCAGGGCTACAACGTGACCCGCACCGCCCTGCTCAGCGCGGGCTTTCCCGACTCGGTGCCCGGCGCGACCATCGACCGGCAGTGCGGATCCAGCCAGCAGGCGGCCACGTTCGCCGCGCAGGGCGTGATGGCCGGCAGCTACGACATCGTCATCGCCTGCGGCGTGGAATCGATGAGCCGCGTGCCGTTGGGCTCGTCGCTCGGCACGGCCCAGAGCCCGCAGAACCAGCAAGGCGGGCAGAGCCCGCAGAACCAGCAAGGCGGGCAGAGCCACCAGAACCAGCAGAGCGGACAGATCCCGAATCCGCACGGCACGCTGATGCGCGACCGCTACCCCGAAGGGCTCGTCAACCAGGGCGTCTCGGCCGAGCTGATGAACCAGAAGTGGAAACTGGGCCGCGGTGAACTGGATGCCTTCGCCGCCCGCTCACACCGCCTCGCCGCGGCCGCCGCCGAACGCGGCGATTTCGACGGCGAACTGCGGCCGACGACTCTGCGGGACGGCCGGGTCGTGGCCGCCGACGAGACCATCCGCCCCGGCACCACCCTCGACTCCCTGGCCGCCCTGCCGCCGGCGTTCCGCACCGACGCCCTCGCCGCCCGCTTCCCGAAACTCGACTGGCACATCACCGCCGGCAACTCGTCGCCGCTCACCGACGGCGCCTCCGCGGCTTTGATCATGAGCGCCAAGCGCGCCGCCCAGCTCGGCCTCAACCCGCGCGCCCGGTTCCACAGCTTCGCGGTGACCGGAAGCGACCCGCTCTTGATGCTCACGGGCGTGATCCCGGCGACCCGGCGCATCCTGGAGCGTTCCGGTCTCAGCATCGACGACCTCGACGCCTACGAGGTCAACGAGGCGTTCGCCACCGTGCCGCTGGTCTGGCTGCGCGAACTCGGCGCCGACCCGGCCCTGCTCAATCCGCGCGGCGGGGCCATCGCTCTCGGCCACGCGCTCGGCTCCTCGGGCACGCGGCTCCTCGGCACCCTGCTCAACCACCTCGAACTGACCGGCGGCCGCTGGGGCCTGCAGACCATGTGCGAGGGCGGCGGCATGGCCAACGCCACCATCATCGAACGGCTCTGAGATGCGCGTCGACGGATGCTCCGCCCTCATCACCGGAGCCGCCTCCGGCCTCGGGCTGGCCACCGCCACCGCCCTGGCCCACGCTGGGGCAGCGGTCGTGCTGCTCGACCTCCCCGGCACCAGTGGGGAGCAGGCGGCGGTCGTGATCGGCGGCCGGGCGTGTTTCGTGCCGGGTGACGTCACCCGCACCGAGGACGTGCAGGCCGCCGTCGACGCCGCCGCCGCGATCGCCCCGCTGCGCATTGTGGTCAACTGTGCCGGCATCGCCCCCGGCCAGCGCACCGTCGACCGCACCGGGGCCCCGCTGCCGCTGGACGACTTCGACCGGGTCATTCGCATCAACCTCGTCGGCACGTATAACGTGATCCGGCTGGCCGCGGCCGCCATGCAGGCTACCGACCCGGTCGGCGGCACGGACGGAGCCCCCGGGACCAACGGCACGGACGGCGCCCCCGGCACGATCGACCAGACGGCCGCCACCGTCCCGGAGCGCGGTGTGATCGTGAACACGGCATCCGTCGCAGCCTTCGACGGGCAGATCGGCCAGGCGGCCTATGCCGCCTCGAAGGGCGGCGTCGCCGCGATGACCCTGCCGCTCGCCCGCGAGTTCGCCCGGTCGTTGATCCGGGTGGTGGCGATCGCGCCCGGCATCTTCGACACCCCGCTGCTTCAGGGGCTCCCCGCGAACGTGCGCGAGTCCCTCGCGGCGCAGGTTCCACACCCTTCCCGGCTCGGCGACCCGGCCGCGTTCGCCGCGCTCGTGCGGCACATCGTCGAGAACCCGATGCTCAACGGCGACACCATCCGGCTCGACGGCGCCATCCGGATGCCGCCCCGCTGACCGGGGCCGAGCCTGTGTATTCCCCTGCGGCCCCGACGACGCTGACTCTTTAGGGTAGGCTTACCTAAAAGAACTGTGGGTTCTGCCCGCACAACAGTAGGGACGCAACACGATGATCTTGACACGCCGATGGGCACTGCTTACCGCTATCGGAACGGTGGCCCTGCTCGGGGTGACCGGGTGCAGCGCACCCGAGGAATCCATTCCTGGTGCGACCGACGCGTCCACCCCGTCGGGTGCGATCACGGTCTACAACGCCCAGCACGAGGAACTGACCCAGGCCTGGGCCGACGAATTCACCGCGGAGACCGGCGTCACCGTCACGCTCCGCAACGGCGACGACTCGGAACTCGGCAACCAGCTCGTGCAGGAAGGCACCGCGTCGAAGGCCGACGTGTTCCTCACCGAGAACTCGCCCGCGATCAGCCTCGTCGACAAGGCCGGCCTGTTCGCCCCGGTCGACGACGCCACGCTGGCCCAAGTGCCCAAGCAGTTCCAGCCGTCCACCGGCACCTGGACCGGTATCGCCGCCCGCTCGACCGTGTTCGCCTACAACCCGAGCATGATCAGCGCGGACGAACTGCCGGCCTCGCTGCTCGACCTCGCCGACCCGGCCTGGGCCGGCCGCTGGGCCGCGTCGCCCTCCGGCGCCGACTTCCAAGCCATCGTCAGTGCGCTCCTCGAGCTCAAGGGCGAAGCCGCAACGAGCGACTGGCTCGCGGCCATGAAGGAGAACGCGGTCGTCTATAAAGGCAACAGCACCGTGATGAAGGCCGTCAACGCGGGTGAGATCCCCGGCGGCGTGATCTACCACTACTACTGGTTCGCAGACCAGGCCGGTACCGGCGAGAACAGCTCCAGCACCCAGATGCACTACTTCAAGAGCCAGGATCCCGGTGCGTTCGTCAGCGTCTCCGGCGGCGGAGTGCTCGAGACCAGCGCGAACCCCGTGGCCGCTCAGGCGTTCCTCGCTTTCATCACCGGCAAATCCGGCCAGGAAATCCTGAAGACCGGCACCTCGTTCGAATACCCCGTCTCCGACGCGGTCGATGCGAACCCCGCGCTGGTGCCGCTCCGCGAACTCGACGCCCCCGTCATCGACCCGTCCAAACTCAACAGCACCAAGGTCACCGATCTGATGACCGAGGCCGGTTTCCTCTAGGCTGAAACTGGTGATACCTGCAGCCCCCTCGACCGCGAAACCGGCGCCCGACCCGTCGGACACCGGTAGCGGAGCCATCGCCGAAACCGGCGCAACGGGGCCAGCGGGGCGCACGGATGCCGCCGTCCGGGTCGGCAAACGACCCTCACCATTCATCGTGGCGGCCGCCGTCACCGTGTCCGTGCTCGGGCTTCTTCCGCTGGGCTACGTCATCGTCACCGGTATCTTGACCGGCTGGCCAACCCTCTCGGCGCTCGTGTTCCGGCCGCGGGTCGGCGAGCTGCTCCTGAACACGATCGGGCTGGTCGTGATCACCGTGCCGCTGACCGCGGCGATCGGGGTGGCCGCCGCCTGGCTGGTCGGCCGTACCTCCCTGCGCGGCCACCGGGTGTTCGCCGTGCTCCTGGCGACGCCGCTCGCGGTGCCGGCCTTCGTCAACAGCTATGGCTGGGTGAGCGCCGTACCCTCCTTGAACGGGCTCTGGTCCGGGGTTCTGATCGCCACCCTGTCGTACTTCCCGTTGGTCTACCTGCCCTGCGTCGCCGCGCTCCGGCGGCTGGACCCCACGGTCGAAGAGGCAGCCGAGTCGCTCGGCAGCGGTGCCTGGGGCGTCTTCTTCCGCGTCATCCTGCCGCAGTTGCGGCTGCCGATCCTCGGCGGCGCCCTGCTGGTGGGGCTGCACCTGCTCTCCGAATACGGTGCGTTCGCGATGATCCGCTTTGACACCTTCACCACCGCCATCGTGGAGCAGTACCGGTCCACGTTCAACGGCCCCGCAGCCAACGCCCTCGCCGGCGTTCTCGTGCTGCTGTGCCTGTTCCTGTTGATCGGGGAGTCCGGTGCTCGCGGACGCTCCCGGTACGCCCGCATCGGCTCGGGTGTGGCCCGGGTCACGCCGCGGCGCTCCCTCCGCGCCTTCACGCCGGTCGGCTACCTGTTCCTCGGCGGGCTGTTCGCACTCGCGATCGGAGTCCCGTTCTGGAGCGTCATCCGCTGGCTCTACCAGGGCGGCTTGGCCGTGTGGACCGATGCCGTGTTGGCCCAGGCCCTGCTGCAGACCGTGGGCTACGGCCTCGTCGGCGCCGCGGTCACCTGTGTGCTCGCGTTCCCGATCGCATTCCTCGCGGTGCGCTACCCGAGCCGGCTGTCCCGCGGCCTCGAATCGGTCAACTACCTCACCAGCTCCCTCCCCGGAATCGTCACGGCCCTCGCGTTGGTGACCATCAGCATCCGTTTCGTGCAGCCGCTCTACCAGACCACCGTGCTGGTGATCGTGACGTACCTGCTGATGTTCCTGCCGCGCGCGCTGGTGAACCTCCGGGCCGGGCTCGCACAGGTTCCGGTCGGACTGGAGGAGGCGGCCCGGTCGCTCGGCAAGCATCCGTTCGCCGCGTTCCTCAGTGTCACCACCCGCTTCTTCGCACCCTCGGCCCTGGCCGCGGGTGCGCTCGTGTTCCTCGGCATCGTCACCGAGCTGACCGCTACGCTGCTGCTGGCCCCGAGCGGCACCCGCACCCTCGCGATCCAGTTCTGGTCGAAGGTGAACGACATCAACTATGTCGGCGCCGCGCCCTACGCCCTGCTGATGATCGTGCTGAGCCTGCCGGTCACCTACCTGCTGTTCGCCCGCTCCCGGCTGACGAGCGTGTCGTGACCGCCGCCATCGAACTGTCCGGGGTCAACAAGAGCTTCGGCAGCGCCCGTATCCTCGAGGACATCGCCCTCTCGGTGCCGGAGGGTAGCCGCACGGTCGTGGTCGGCTCGTCCGGGTCGGGCAAGACCACCCTGCTGCGCCTGATCAGCGGCTTCGAGCTGCCCGACTCGGGCACCATCAGCGTGCTCGGCCGCACCGTGGCCGGCCCGGGAGTGGCCGTGGCCGCGCATCGGCGCGGGATCGGCTTCGTCGCGCAGGACGGCGCCCTGTTCCCGCACCTCACCGTGGGGCAGAACATCGCGTTCGGCCTCGGCCCGGCGCTCCGCGGCGGCACGCGCAAGCAACGCGCCCGTGCCGTGAGCGAGTTGCTCGAGATGGTGTCGCTGAGGCCCGACTTCGCCGCCCGCCGCCCGGACGAGCTGTCCGGCGGCCAGCAGCAGCGCGTGGCCCTGGCACGGGCCCTCGCCCGCCAGCCGCGGGTGATGCTCCTCGACGAACCGTTCTCCTCCCTCGATGCCGGTCTGCGGGCGGCAACCCGCGACATCGTCGCCGAAACGCTGGAGCGCGCCGGCATCACCACGGTGCTCGTCACCCACGACCAGGCGGAGGCGATGAGCTTCGCCCACCAGCTCGCGGTGCTCCGCGACGGCAACCTCTGCCAGGTCGGGCCGCCGCGTGAGGTCTACTGGCGCCCCGTCGACCTGTTCACGGCCCGGTTCCTCGGCGACGCGGTCGTGCTGCCGGCCACCATCTCGGACGGCTTCGCCGCCTGCGCGCTGGGCACGGTCGCCGTCGCCCCCACCAGCCTGCGCGGCGACGCCTGCATCATGCTGCGCCCGGAGCAGATCATGGTCGAGCATTGCGAGTCCGGAGGGGTGGATGGCGCCTCCGCCGCCTCCTGCACCGGCCAGGTCGAAGCGGTCGATTTCTACGGGCCCGAGGTGCAGCTGGCGGTGCGCCTGTTCTCCGGGGGCGCCCCGGCGCCCGGTTTTCCCCAGAGTTTCGGAACGCAGAGCTGCGGAACGCAGAGCCCCGGAACGCTGGTGCACGTAAGGCAGCACGGCACGATGGGCACCGTCGTGGGCAGCCGGGTCAGCCTCACCGCCCGCGGCACAGCCACCGCGTTCGCCGCCCGCCCCTGACCTTCGCCCTGCCCCTCGCCGTGCCGCCCCGTCGGACCCTGACCCTCGCCGTGCCGTCAGAGGCTCAGCGCCAGGTTCCCCACTACTCCGCGGCGTGCGCCTCGAGGAACTCGTAGACCTCGGTGTCGTCGACGCCGGGGAAGGTACCGCTGGGCAGCGGCGACAGCACGTGCGCGTGCAGCCGGGCGCTCGGCCAGGCCTTGCCGGCCCAACGCGAGGAGACCTCGGAGGCCGGGCGGCGACAGCAGGACTCGTCCGGGCAGCGGGACACCGCCCGCTGCGTGGTCTCCCGGCCGCGGAACCACTTGGCCTGAACGAAGGGCACGCCGACGCTGATCGAGAACTCGCCGGCATCCGTCGCCCCGGTCTGGGTGGCGCACCAGAAGGTGCCGGCCGGCGTGTCGGTGTACTGGTAGAACTCGGTGGTGCGGTTGGTGTGGGTGAAGGCGCTCCGGGCGCTCCACTGCTTGCAGACGAACTGGCCCTCGATCGAGCCGGTCACGTCGGCCGGCAGGGGAAGGTCGTCGTTCTCGTAGCCTTTCTGCAGGGCGCCGTCGCCGGTGACGCGTAGGAAGTGCAGCGGCATCTCCAGGTGCGAGGTGGCCAGGTTCGTCAGTCGCAGCGCCGCGGCCTCATGGGTCACCCCGAAGGCGTCGCGGAAGTCCTCGACCGAGAGTTCGCGTTCGCGCTTGGCGTGGGAGAGGAACGCGACGGATGCCGTCTGTGGCATCAGGCAGGCGGCCGCGAAGTAGTTGATCTGCAGCCTCTGCCAGAGGAACTCGGCGTAGCTGCCCGGCCGCTCGTGGCCGAGCAGCCGGTGCCCCATGGCCTGCAGCGCCATCGAGCGCAAGCCGTGACCGCCGGGGATCGACGCCGGCGGCAGGTAGATGCGGTGATTGACCAGGTCGGTGACCGACCGGGTCGAGCCGGGCAGGTCATTGACGTAGATGAGGTTGAAGCCGAGCTGCTCGGCCATCACGCTGACCTCCCGGTGGGTGAGGGCGCCCGACACATGCCCGGATGCCCGCACTCGGTCCTCGGCGAGCTGCTCGATGTCGGGCATGAAATTATCTTGTTCGCGCATCCGTTCGCGCAGTTCCGTGTTCGCGCGGCGGGCCTCTTCCGGCGTGGCGATGGCCTCGCTGGCGCGGCGGGCGAGTTCGCGGTGCAGGCCGAGGAGGGACTCGAGCGCCGCCATCGGCATGCCCTTGGTCATCTTCACCCGCGGCAGGCCGAGGGCGCCGTAGAGCGGATTGCGCTGCGCGCGCTCCAGCTCGATCTCGAGTGCGGCCCGCGTGTTCGGCGCTTCGTTTTTGAGCAGGTCGGTGAGCTCCACGTCGACGGCGGTGGCGATGTCCTGCAACGTCGACAGCTTGGGGGAGCGGCGGCCGTTCTCGATCAGGGAGAGCTGGCTCCCGGCCATGCCGACCTGCTCGCCGAGCTGGTCGAGCGTGAAGCCACGCTCGGCCCGGAAATGACGGACACGGAGTCCCAGGGTGATCAGATCAGCGGCACGTGTCGACATTCCTTAACGATAACGAAAGATTCGCTGTTCTTAACCTGAGCACTTCCGGCACCGGTGGCATCGGTGGATCATTGTGGAGAGGGAGGGCGTATTTGCGTCCCCCCACGACTGCAGACCACTGGTTCACGCCGGATTGACCACGAAAGGCCAGGAGATGACGATCGCGAATTCCCGAGTCGAGACCGGCGGGGGCGAGTCCCGCTATGTCGCCGGCACCACCGACCCCAACCTTCAGGCCTGGGTGGACGAAATTGCCCGGCTGACCCAGCCCGACGCCGTCGTCTGGTGCGACGGATCGTTGCGCGAAGCCGACGTGCTTGCGAAACAGCTCGTAGCCGAAGGCAAGCTCATCCACCTGAACCCGGAGTGGCGCCCCAACAGCTACCTGGCCCGCACGAGCCCGTCGGACGTGGCGCGCGTCGAGGACCGCACCTTCATCTGCTCGGTCGACCCGGGCGATGCCGGCCCCACCAACAACTGGGCCGACCCGGACGCGATGCGGGGCGAGCTGCAGGGAGTCTTCGCGGGCAGCATGCGCGGGCGCACGATGTACATCGTGCCGTTCTCGATGGGCCCGCTTGGCGGCCCCATCTCCCAGCTCGGCGTGGAGATCACCGACTCGCCCTACGTGGTGCTGAACATGGGCATCATGACGCGCATGGGCCAGAAGGTGCTGCACATGATCGAGGCCGGAGCCCCCTGGGTGCACACCGTGCACAGCGTGGGCTACCCGCTGGTCGACGCCGAGGGGCGCCGCCGTGGGGACGTCTCCTGGCCGTGCAACGACACCAAGTACATCGTGCAGTTCCCGGAGACCCGCGAGGTGTGGTCCTTCGGCTCGGGCTACGGCGGCAACGCGCTGCTCTCGAAGAAGTCGTTCGCGCTGCGGATCGCATCCGTCATGGCCCGCGACGAGGGCTGGCTGGCCGAGCACATGCTCCTGATCAAGGTCACTTCCCCGGAGGGCGGGGTGTCGCACCTGGCCGCGGCGTTCCCGTCGGCCTGCGGCAAGACGAACCTGTCGATGCTGCGCCCGACCATCCCCGGGTGGAAGGTCGAGACCATTGGCGACGACATCGCCTGGCTGCGCCCCGGGCCCGACGGGAGGCTGTACGCGATCAACCCGGAGGCCGGCTTCTTCGGTGTGGCCCCCGGAACCGGCGAGGTCACCAACCCGACCGCCGTGGCCACCGTCTGGGGCAACACGATCTTCACGAACGTCGCGCTGCGCGACGACGGCGACGTGTGGTGGGAGGGTCTGACCGAGACCACTCCCAGCCACCTGATCGACTGGGAGGGCAAGGATTGGACGCCCGCCTCCGGCCGCCCGGCCGCCCACCCCAACTCCCGCTTCACGGTCGCTGCGGCGCAGTGCCCGTCGATCGCCGACGACTGGGAGGCCTTCGGCGGCGTGCCGATCGACGCCATCCTCTTCGGCGGACGCCGCGCGACGAACGTGCCGCTGGTGGCCCAGGCCCGCAGCTGGAAGCACGGCGTGTTCATGGGCGCGACCATCTCCTCGGAGAAGACCGCGGCCGCCGAGGGCACCGTCGGCGAGTTGCGCCGGGACCCGTTCGCGATGCTCCCCTTTTGCGGCTACAACATGGCGGACTACTGGGCGCACTGGCTCAAGGTCGGCCGTGGTCTCGGCGGCAAGGCGCCGGAGATCTTCCAGGTGAACTGGTTCCGCAAGGGCGCGGACGGAAGCTTCCTCTGGCCCGGTTTCGGCGAGAACTCCCGCGTGATCGAGTGGATCGTGCGCCGCGTCGAAGGCTTCGCGGACGCCGTGGACACCCCGATCGGACACCTTCCGGTCCAGGGTGGCCTCGACCTGAAGGGTCTGGACCTGGCCGACGCGGATGTCGAGCAGCTCTTTGCGATCGACCCGGCCTCCTGGCTGGCCGAGTGCGACCTCACCGAGGAGTACTTCGCCAAGTTCGGTGACCGGGTGCCGCCGGCGCTGCTCTCCGAGCTCGCGAGCGTGCGCTACAACCTCCGAAACGCGTAGCGGGGCTCGGCGCTGCTGGTGCGCTGCGGCATCCGTTGCCTGACGAATTCGACGGAGATTTTGCTGCCGTGGGGCTGTTTCGGGTGTGTAAACCGCTTCAGATCCGAAAATCTCCGTCGAATTGGTTCACGAGCGCCTGCAGTGGGGGGCCTGTGGGGCCGGGGGCAGTCGTACGATGCTGCCAGTCGGGCAGCGGTGCCCGACGGGAAGTCGCAGGTTGCGATGCATGACGACGGCGCACTCGTGGAGAAACGCATCGACCGGTTCGTGCGGGAGCGGCTGCGCCCGGCGGTGCACCGGGCATCCGTGCCGTTGCGGGCCGGCGCCGGTATCCCCGAGGCGGTCGCGGAGGGGTGCCGGCTGAACCTGCCGCTTTGTTCGGTGACCGGGGTGAGAGCGGCCCGCGTGGATCCGTTGATCGAGGTCGACCACCCGGCCGTCGTGGTCGAGGCGGTCAAGCTGGTCGAGGACCACAGCGGGGATCTGATCGTGCGGCTCTACGAGGCGCACGGGTCGCGGGTGCGGGCGCGGGTCATCCGTCACTTCGCCGCGACGGATGTCACCGAAACCGACCTGCTGGAACGCCCCCTGGCCGCGCCGCGGGCTCCGTTTGCCGCCGATGGCTCCGCGCTGACGCTCGAGCTGCGTCCCTTCCAGCAGGTCACCCTGCGCTTCGCACGCCGCTGACCGCCCGCGGTCCCGGCCGCCCTGGTTCCCGCCCTGGTACCCGCCCTGGTTCCCGCCCTGGTTCCCGCCCTGGTTCCCGCCCTGCTACCCGCCGTCCGCGCGCTGACAGGGTCACATGCGCCTAACGAATTCGACGGAGATTTTGGCTGGATCGGGTGTTTCAGGCCCAAAACTGGCGGTTTAGACTAAAATCTCCGTCGAATTGGTTCGGGCAGCCCAGGCTAAACGAGCAGCTGGTGCTTGGCGAGCTCGCGGTAGAGCGGCGTCGAGGCGACCAGTTCGGAGTGCGTGCCGGTGCCGATGACCTGGCCGTGGTCGAGCACCACGATCTGGTCGGAGTCGACCACGGTCGACAAGCGGTGCGCGATCACGATCAGGGTACGGTCCACGGCGACCGCGTCGATTGCGGCCCGCATCTTCTGCTCGTTGACGCCATCGAGACTCGAGGTGGACTCGTCCAGCAGCAGGATGGGCGGCGCGGCCAGCAGGGCGCGCGCGATCGCCAGCCGCTGGCGTTCGCCGCCGGAGAGCATCACGCCGGACTCGCCGACCGCCGCGCCCAGCCCGGCCGGGTCGCGCTCGAGCACCTCGGAGAGGTTCACGGCGTGCAGCACGGCGATGCACTCCTCGTCGGTGGCGTCGGGCGTGGACAGGGTCAGGTTGTCCCTCAGCGAACCGGCCAGCACGGGGGCATCCTGTTCGACGTAGCCGATCTGCGAGCGCAGCGCGGTGCGGTCGAGGGTGCGGATGTCCAGTCCCCCCATGCGCACAACGCCTCCGGTCGGGTCGTAGAAGCGCTCGATCAGGGCCAGGATGGTGCTCTTGCCGGCACCGGACGGGCCGACCAGGGCGGTGCGCTTGCCGCGCGGGGCGTCGAAGGAGACGCCGCGGAGCACCGGGCGGGGCTTGCCGGCGGCGTCGGCGTCGCTGCGCTCGGTCGCCCGTTCGGTCGCCTGCTCGGCAGCACGGTCGGCGGCGGCGTGCGCGGTCGCCC
>NZ_SOGD01000033.1:0-87885 GCF_004402345.1 Cryobacterium sp. TMT2-15-1
GGGCCGAGGGTGCCGCCGGGGCCGAGGGTGCCGCCGGGGACGAGGGTGCCGCGGGGGCCGGGCACGCCGCCGGGGCCGGTGCCGAGGGTGCGCACGGGGGCCAGCAGGAGACCGCTCAGGCCACGGATGCCGCCGCACTGGACGCCTGGATCATCGAACGCGAGGTGCAGGCTCCCACGCTCTACGCCGAGACGTGGATCCGCGACGGCGGTACCCGCGCCGACACCGCCGACTTCGACCGCCTCTACGGGGCCTGGCTGCACGACTTCGAGGCGCGCGGCGTGAGCCAGGTCGGCTTCGGCTACATGCTGCTGCGCCGCCCGGCCGCCGGCACCCCCACCTTCCGTCGGCTCGAACGCCTCCCCGGCACCCTCGGCCACAATCCGGGAGGCATGGGTAGCCATCTTGCCGCTTGCCTCGCCGCCCACGACTGGCACGCGGCCACGGATGACGCCGGCCTCGCCCGCGCGCGGCTCGCCGTCGCATCCGATGTCACCGAGGAACGGCACTACTGGCCCGGCCAGGAGGACCCCACCCTGCTGACGCTGCATCAGGGCACCGGCTTCGGCCGGTCGATCGCGCTGGACACCGGCCTCGCCGCCCTGGTCGGCGCCTCGGACGGTGAGCTCGACGTCGGCTCGATCGTCGCTGCGCTGGCCCAGCTGCTCGACGTCGATGAGAGCGAACTCGCCGCGGACCTGCTCCCGCGCGTGCGGGAGCTGCTCGAGGACGGCTTTCTGCAGCATCCGCTCGCCTGACGCGCTGTGATTCGCGCTGTGAGCTGCCATCGTCTGCTGCCATCGTCTGCTGCCATTGTCTGCTGCCGCCCCACGTGCTGTGAGCTGACGTGCTGATGAGGACCCCGCCCGCCCCCGACGCACGCTGGACCGCCGGCGCGTCACCGGCGAACGCAAACTCGGAGATTTGCGTGAAACGCCGCATTTCAGGGCGCCGGATGCCGCGTGTCGCGACAATCTCCGCAGTTACGTGCGCACACCCCAACCCCCCACCCCCCATCCCCCGACCGGCCACTTCACCCCGCTCTGAGGTAGCTTGGTCGTACTGCCCGGCCCGCGCGGAGAGGAGGACGTCGGCGCTATACCTGGCGCCGACACAGCGATGAAACGACGAACCTTTCTGCTTGGCTCGGTCTCCGGCCTGAGCCTGGTCGCGCTCACCGCGTGCGTGACGCCGACTCCGCGGCCCACGGCATCCGTCACGCCCAAGCCGACGTCGACACCCTCGCTCGTGCCGAAGCCGGCGGCCATGCGCCGCACATCCTGGTCGGCCGACCCGTTCGCCCGCGGCTCCTACAGTTACCCCGCGGTAGGGGCCACGCCCGAGCAGCGCGCCGCGCTCGGCCAGCCCGTCGACGACCGCCTGTTCTTCGCCGGTGAGGCCACCTCCACCGACGCACCGGGCACGGTGCAGGGCGCCCGCGATTCCGGGAAGCGCGCCGCCCGCGACGTGCTCGCAGCGGCGAGCCCGGGGGAGCGCATCGCCGTGATCGGCGCCGGAATCGCCGGACTCACCGCGGCCCGAGACCTGCAGGACGCCGGCTTCGACGTGTTCCTGGTCGAGGCCCGCGACCGCATCGGCGGCCGCATCGACACCGTCACCGACAAGGACTGGCCATTCCCGATCGAGCTCGGCGCGGCTTTCGTCCGGCGCACCGGCCAGACCACCCTCGACGAGGACCTCACCGACCGCGGCGTCGCCACGGCCCCCTTCACCGATCCGCCCGAGGCCCGCACCGCGGCCGGCACGGTCGTGGAGGTGCCCGACACCGGCGCTCAGGCGGTCGCCACGGCGCTGGCCTGGGCCGCCGAGCAGCCCACCGACGTGTCCATCGCGCAGGCCCTCGATGATTCGGGGGCCTCCAAGCTCTCGACGACGGATGCCGACACCGGCGTTTCCGACGCCGACTGGCTCGACTACCAGATCACGGTGGTGCTCGACCCACTGGCAGGGGCCCCCGTTCCGGAGCAGTCCTCCTGGTACTCGGACGCCAACCGTCAGGCCGACCCCGACCCCGACACCGACCCCGGCGAGGACCGAATCGTGCTGGGCGGCTTCGCCACTCTTCTTACCGACCTCAGCGACGGCATCGACGTGCTCGGGTCGAGCGTGGTCACCAAGATCGCCTACAGCGACGCCGGCACCAGCCTCCGGCTCGGCACCGGCGAGTCGCTCTCCGCCGACCGGGTCGTCGTCACCGTGCCGTTGGGGGTGCTGAAGACCACGGTGATGGAGTTCGACCCGCCGCTGCCCTTCGCGCACCGCGGTGCCATCTCGGCCCTGGGCATGGGCACGCTCGACAAGATCTGGCTGCAATTCGACGAGCCGTTCTGGGACACGGATGCCCCGCTCTGGTCCACGGTCGGCGGCGACGACGACTTCCGCGTCTGGATCAACATGGTTCCGCTCACCGGCGAACCGGTGCTGGTGGGCCTGGTGGCGGCGGAGACCGCTCTGCGCCTCGCGGAGGTCGACGACGACGAGTTCCTCGCCGCCGCCCTGAGCAGCCTCGAGCCGTTCTACTCGGCCGTGCCGACCGACAAGCCGACCCCGGAGTAGGTCTCACCACGCCGCTCCCCGAAGCCCGGGTCAGCCCCTCGCGATTGTCGGCCCGTCACAATTCTGAGATTCGTGGTGTATCGTCCTGCCAACGTCCAGTCGATGAATTCTGGCTCCCATTCGGGGGCACGTTCTCATGCAGTCGCAGCCCGTCGTGGTGCAGCGCCCAGAGGTCCAGTTGTGACCCTGACTGGCCTTGCCGACGGATTCTGACGGGTGAATACCCCCGGTCCAGGCCGGGCTCGTTCCGCCGGCCATCCCAGTGCGGTCGTCACCGGGATGCACCACCCCCGCCCGCGACTGCTCCACTTTTCTGCGTGACCGTGTGATTGCTGTGCTCCCATGGATATCCTCATCGACATCGACCTCGAATCCGTCGTCCTTCTGGACTTCGACCCTGACCTGCCCGGTGAAGGCACTCACCACATTCGTGGCCTGAGCGGGCACCAACCCACCGCCCCCGGCGCCTACCTGGTGGTCTCTCCGTGCTGCGGCCCCAAGGTCGTGCAGTGCACACCCCGGGTTCTCGCGATGCAGGCATCCGGCGTGCTCTACTGCGGCGCCTGCCAGGGCGAGCACCTGACCAGCGAATACACCTTCACGCCGCTGTAGGTTCGCGTTCCTGCGCTCGCGGGGGCAGCCGCGACGTGGCCGTGAGTACGGCGGCGATCGCGGTGAAGAGCAGCAGCGCGACTAGGCAGTAGATCACGGTCTCGAGTGGGCCGCGCACCTGCACCGGGTCGAGGAAGAAATACGGGTACCACCCCACGATCGACCCGCGGATGAGCGTGAACACTCCCCAGATCGAGGGCACCACGAGAACCCAGACCAGGATTTTCCAGGGCAGGCGGGCCTTGCCGGCATCCGTCAGCCAGTCAAGGAGTGCGATCGTGGGAATCCAGAAGTGCAGCAACTGGCTCGACCAGGGCACCTCGATCGTGTAGTCCAGCGAGGAGGACTGGATGACGATGGTCAGGAATACGATCCCGGAGACGGTGATGTAGGTCGTCACAAGCAACCGGAACCAGTTCAGCCAGGGTGGGTCGGTCGTGTGCCGAAATGCGACGAATGCGGCGGCGGCGAAGGCGACGATCGCGGCCATGCCGCTCTGCACGGTGAAATAGCTGAAGTAGTTGTAGATCTGGAACGTGGCGAAACCGAGCACATAATCGAAGTAGCCGGCGAGGGCCACCACGCCCAGGCCGGCGAGGAGCAGGCGGCCGATGCCGAACCCGCGGCGCACGGTGTGCACGGGGGGCGTCCGAGAGGTTCGGGAGAGGGCCCGGCGAACGGGTGCCGCAGGGAGAGCGTGCACGCCCGATTTCGTCGCCGCCGCGTGGACGCGCTTCGGGGGATCCGTCCGAGCGGGATCGGCAGCTCGCGCGCACATGCTCCCACGCTACGCCAGCCGGTCGGGTGCCCGCTGACCTCGGTGTCAACCGGATGCCGCCGCTCAGCCAGCCGTTCCGCTCAGAAACCGATCCGGAACCCGGTCTCGCCGAGCGGCGGAATCGTGGTGACCTCGACCGCCTCGACCCGGGCCGACGGCGGGCCGTGCTGCAGCCACGAGAGCATCACCCAGACGGTTGTCGCGTCGCCCTCCAGCTCGACCACCACCGCCCCGTCCCCGCGGTTGCGCACATGCCCCGCGAGCCCGAGTCGGCGCGCCTCGGTCTGGGTGTAGTAGCGGAACCCCACTCCCTGCACCATCCCGCGCACAACGGCCTGCTTGCGAACCATGCTTCCAGTGTGCCCCGCCGCAGGCGAGCCCGCATCCGTCGCCCACCCGGCCCGTTCACCGACCCGCGCTGTGGCTAACTCAGGAGATCCAGCGCGGGCATCCGTCGTGCACCGAAAATCCCACGGAAACACGCGGATGCCCCCAACCGGCCCGAGCATTCTCCTGAGTTAGCCACGCGCGGGGGGAGTTAGCCACGCGCGGGGGGAGTTAGCCACGCGGGGGGGGGGGGGGGGGGGGGGGNGGGGGGGGAGAGTTAGCCACGCGCGGTGGAGAGACGCGCAGCCGGAGTGCTCCGGCCAGCCCGAAGCCAGCTGCTGCCGGTAGCCCTGCGCCGCCAACCTCCGATTCAGGCGGAGTCACGCCAGACGATCGGAGTCTCGAGCAGGATGCCCCCGGCCGGCTGCTCCTCGCCGCGCAACTGGCCCAGCACGCACTCCGCCGCCCGCTCACCGAGGCCGAAGGCGGGCTGGTGCACGGTGGACAGGTGCGGTTGGGTGCGCAGCGCCCAGGAGCTGTCGTCGAAGCCGACGATGCCGACGTCTCCGGGAATGGTGCGCCCGGCATGACGCAGAGCCTCCATGGCTCCGGCCGCGACCGCATCGGAGGCGGCGAACACGCCGTCGATGAGCGGGTCACGCTCGAGCAGCGCCCGCATGCCGAGGGCCCCGTCGGTGAAGGTGTACAGCGGAACGCGGGCCACGAGAGCCGGGTCGAAGCGGTCGCCGAGGGCATCCGTGAAGCCGGCCAGACGGTCGGCGCCGGAGTCTCGGTCGAGCGCGGCGGCAATCATGCCGATGCGCGTGCGGCCGGTCTGCATGAGGCGTTCGGTGATGGCGCGCGCCGACGCCCGGTTGTCGATGCCCACGAAGGGAAGCTGGCGCAGGTCGGGCGGATGTCCCACGAAGGCGGCCGGAAGGCGCAGCTTCTCGATCACCCGGGTGATCGGGTCTTCCTGGCGGGCGGAGACGATGACGACCCCGTCGACGAAACCGCCGCTGAGGTAGCGGGCGACGCGCTCGGTGTCGCGCTGGGAGTCGATGACCAGGCTGACCATCTGGTAGTCGGCGCGGGAGAGCACGGTGTTGGCGCCGAGTAGGATTCCGCCGATGTTGGGGTCGTCCAGGAACAGGGAGTGCGGCTCGTGCACGATGAAACCGACGGCCTCCGAGCGCTGCATGACCAGGCTTCGGGCGGCGTTGTTCGGCACGTAGCCGACCTTCTCGATGGCCGCCTCGATGGCGATGCGGGCCGACGCCGAGACGTAGGGTTCGTCGTTCACGACCCGGCTGACCGTGCCGCGGGAGACTCCGGCTTCCACGGCGACGTCGTGGATCGTCGCGCGTTTGCGTCGAGACGGGATTGTCACCATTCGATAACTGTAACGCTCCCGCACACGCTCCGCGCTTGACACGACCGACGGGGGATACATACTCTGTGTACGTTCACAGAAAACCCAGCGGCGAGTTTTGCTCCCGACTCTGTGCACGTTCACAGAACAGTCAGCACAGAGTCGTCACCACGGTGTCGTCACCACGAAGTGCACGCCACAGTCAGGGAGCACATGAACTCGCGAGCAGCCACTTCGAACGGTGCGGCCCCGGCCCACCCGTTCGTGCACGAGGGCATCGCCTACGGCTGTGACTACAACCCGGAGCAGTGGGGTCCCGAGACCTGGGCCGAGGACGTGCGCCTCATGCGCGAGGCCGGCGTCGACCTGGTGGCCATCAACATCTTCGGCTGGTCCCACCTCGAACCGCGTGCGGGCGAGTACGACTTCGCCACCCTCGACACGATCATCGAGCTGCTCCACGCCAACGGGA
Organism: Cryobacterium sp. TMT2-15-1; assembly: GCF_004402345.1. NCBI lineage: Bacteria > Bacillati > Actinomycetota > Actinomycetes > Micrococcales > Microbacteriaceae > Cryobacterium > Cryobacterium sp. TMT2-15-1. The sequence goes on from NZ_SOGD01000033.1 coordinate 6,139, forward strand.
TCCGGGTCAACCTCGGCACCGGCACCTCGTCGCCACCGCCGTGGCTGACCACACTTCACCCCGAGATCCTTCCGGTCGCCCACGACGGCACGACCCGTTTCCCCGGCGGTCGCCAGGCCTGGTGCCCGAGCTCGGCCGTGTTCCGTGAGCACGCGCTGGCCCTGGTCGAAAAGGTCGCCGAGCGGTACGGCCACCACCCGGCCATCGCCCTCTGGCACGTGTCCAACGAACTGGGCTGCCACAACGCGCTCTGTTACTGCGACGATACCGCTGCCGCGTTCCGTCTCTGGCTTCAGACGCGTTACGGCACCATCGATGCTCTCAACGCAGCCTGGGGTACCTCCTTCTGGAGCCAGCGATACGGCCAGTGGGCCGAGATCCTCACCCCGCGGCTCACGCTGTCCAGCCACAACCCCGGCCAGGTGCTCGACTTCCACCGGTTCAGCTCCGCCGAATTGCTCGACTACTATCGCCGCGAGTGCGCGGTGCTGCGCCGCCACTCGAACGTGGCCGTGACCACCAACTTCATGGTCACCGCGCACATCCGCAACCTTGACTACTGGTCCTGGGCCGGCGACATGGACATCGTCGCCAACGACCACTACCTCGACCACCGCCTCGCCGACCCGGCCACCGAGCTCGCCTTCGCCGCAGACCTCACCCGCGGGCTCGCCCAGGGTGAGCCCTGGCTCCTGATGGAACAGGCCGCCGGTGCTGTGAACTGGCAGCCGCACAACCTGGCCAAGGCGCCCGGCGAAATGACCCGCAACTCCCTCGCCCACGTCGCCCGCGGCGCGGACGGCATCTGCTTCTTCCAGTGGCGCGCCTCCCCGCAGGGGTCGGAGAAATTCCACTCCGCCCTGGTGCCCCACGCCGGTACCGACACCGTGCTCTGGCGCGAGGTCGTGGCCCTGGGCGCAACCCTGGATCGTCTTGCCGAGGTCACCGGCAGCCGGGTCGTCGCGGATGCGGCGATCATCTTCAGCTGGGAATCCTGGTGGGCCGGCGACGGCGAATCCCGTCCCTCCCACGCGGTGCGCTACCTCGACCAGGTGCACGCCGCCTACACGGCCCTGCACGAACTCGGTGTCACGGTCGACATCGTCTCCCCGGATGCCGACCTCTCGGGCTACCGCCTCGTCGTCGCCCCGTGCCTCTACCTGGTCTCGGACGCGCAGGCCGACAATCTCAACGCCTACGTCGCCGCCGGCGGCCACGCCCTGATCACCTTCTTCAGCGGCATCGTCGACGAAGACGACCGGGTGCGCACCGGCGGTTACCCCGGCGCGTTCCGCGAGATCCTCGGCATCACGGTGGAGGAGTTCTCTCCGCTGCTGCCCGGCCACGTTCTCGCTCTCGACACCGGCGCCGCCGCGAGCCTGTGGAGCGAACGCCTGCGCGTCGACACCGCCGAGGTGGTCGCCTGCTACATCGACGGGCCGCTGCCCGGCATCCCCGCCATCACCCGCAACCGGCACGGAGGCGGCACCGCCTGGTACGTGGCCACCGCGCTGGAGGCCGACGGCCTGCGGGACGTCTTGCGCACGATCGCCCAGGAGGCCCGGGTCACCGCGGTCGGCCCGGAGCGCTCCGGAGCCATCGAGGTCGTGCGCCGCGTGGGCTCCACCCACAGCTATCTGTTCATCATCAACCACGGTTCGGGCGACGTCGAGCTTCCGGCCGCCGGCCACGAGCTCGTCACCGACGAACCCGTCGGTCGAATCGTGCGCGTGCCGGCCGGAGCCGTCCGCGTGATTAGAGAGGACCCCTCATCATGAGCGCACCTGCCGTTCCCCTGACGGATGCCCCGGGCAGCGCTGCCCGGAACAGGCCCCGCGCCGCCAAGCCAGCCAGGGCCCCCGGAGCGAAGCCCCGCGTGCAGCACACGGGCGCGATCCTCGCGTTCGTTCTCCCGTTCGGCACCCTGTTCGCCCTGTTCTACCTCGTCCCGATCGGCTACGCGATCTACCAGTCACTGCTCGTGATCGAGCGCGAGGGCACCTTCGGCCAGGCCACCGAGGTCTTCGGCGGATTGACCCAGTACATCCTGGTCTTCCAGAATGGGCCGTTCTGGGAGTCGATCACCCGGGTGCTCGCCTTCGGCGCCGTGCAGGTGCCGATCATGCTCGGTCTCGCGCTGCTGTTCGCCCTGTTGCTGGACTCGCCGCTCGTGCGCGGCAAGAAATTCTTCCGGCTGGCGTTCTTCGTCCCCTACGCGGTCCCCGGCGTCATCGCCGCGATCATGTGGGGCTACCTCTACTCACCCAATCTGTCGCCGTTTCGCGCCATCACCGAGAACATCAACTTCCTCTCGGCCGACCTCGTGCTCTGGGCCATCGCCAACGTCGTCACCTGGGTGTTCGTGGGCTACAACATGCTCATCATCTACTCCGCGCTGCTGGCGATCCCGACCGAACTCTACGAGGCCGCCCGCCTCGACGGCGCCGGCCAGCTGCGCATCGCCTGGTCGGTCAAGATTCCGCTGATCATGCCGGCGATCATCCTGACCGCCATTTTCTCGATCATCGGCACCCTGCAGCTGCTCGCCGAACCGCAGGTCTTCCGCAGCTTCAGCTCGGCCGTGACCAGCACGTTCACCCCGAACCTGACGGTGTACTCCACCTCGTCGATCCCGAACTTCAACCTGGCCGCCGCGTTCTCCGTTGTGCTGGCCCTGGCGACGTTCATCCTCTCCTTCACGTTCCTGAAGTTCACGCAGCGGAAGGAAGCCCAGTGAGCACCCTGACCCCCACCACCCCCGCCAAGCCGGCTCGCGGCATCCGTTCAACCGAGGCGAAGGCACCGCGCGCCCAGCGCGAGAGCCCGTTCGCCCGGGTCAGCGCCATGGTCGTCATGGGCGTGTTCACGCTCTACTTCCTGGTGCCGATCTGGTGGCTGCTGGTCGCGGCCTCGAAGAACCGATCCCAGTTCAACAGCACGAACCCGCTCTGGTTCGCCGACTTCTCCCTGTTCGAGAACATCGGAAACCTGGTGGCCTACCGCGACGGCGTGTACCTCAAGTGGATGCTCAACAGCGCGCTGTACGCCGGTGGCGGCGCCCTCGTGGGCACGCTCATCGCCGGAATGTGCGGGTACGCACTGGCCAAGTACAACTTCCCGGGACGCGAACTGATCTTCAACGTCGTGCTCGGCGGGGTGCTCGTGCCCGCCACGGCGCTGGCGCTGCCGCTGTTCCTGATCTTCAGCCAGATCAGCCTGACCAACACGTTCTGGTCGGTGTTCCTGCCCAGCCTGGTCAGCCCGTTCGGGGTCTACCTCTCCCGCATCTACGCGTCGGCCAGCGTTCCCGACGAACTGATCGAGGCCGCCCGCCTCGACGGCGCCGGCGAACTGCGCACCTTCTTCACGGTCTCGGTGCGGATGATGGTGCCGGCCCTGGTCACCGTCTTCCTCTTCCAGTTCGTCGCCATCTGGAACAACTTCTTCCTGCCGCTGATCATGCTGCGCGACGAGACCCTGTTCCCGGTCACGCTCGGCCTCTACGCCTGGAACTCGCAGGTCAACCAGATCCCCGTGCTGCGCGATTACGTTCTGATCGGCGCCCTGCTGTCGATCATCCCGCTGATCATCATCTTCCTGCTCCTCCAGCGCTTCTGGCGAAACGGCCTCAGCGCCGGTTCGGTGAAGTAGCCGACCTCACCCCCCCCTAGCTGCACCACCCCCACCCCCAAGAGAAAAGAAGAATAATGCAGATCAAGAAGAGAGCAGCCGCCGTCGCCTTGCTCACCGCAGCCACGGTCGTTCTGACCGGCTGTGCGTCGGGCTCGAGCACGTCGTCCGGCGGTGGCGACGCCGCCGCCTGCGAACCCTCCGAGGGCAAGGTCGACCTCACGTTCACCACCTGGATCCCCGGGATGGAAGACGTCGCCGCAGTCTGGAATGAGGAGAACCCCGACGTTCAGGTGAAGGTGCAGACCGGCCCGAACGGGAACGGCGGCACGTACCAGAACTTCTTCAACCAGCTCAAGGCGGGCAACGCGCCCGACCTCGGCCAGATCGAATACGACGCCCTCCCGAACTTCCGCGTGCAGGACGGCCTGATGGACCTCGCCGCCTGTGAGGGTGTTCTCGACGCCAAGGACGACTTCGTGGACTGGACCTGGGGACAGGTCAACTTCGGTGAAGAAGACGCGGCCTACGCGGTGCCGCAGGACGCCGGGCCCATGGCGATGTTCTACCGTGCCGACCTCTTCGCCGCCAACAACATCGCGATCCCGACCACCTGGGAAGAATTCGCGGTTGCCGCCGAAGCCGTGCGCGCCACCGGCGGCTACATCACCAACTTCTCGCAGAGCGACATCAACCAGTTCGCCGGATTCGTCTGGCAGGCCGGGGGAAGCTGGTTCGAGAACGACGGCGAGAACTGGACCATCGACCTGACCAGCCCCGAGTCCGTCAAGGTCGCCGACTACTGGCAGGACCTGATCGACCGCGACCTCGTCTCGACCAACCCGCCGTGGACCGACGAGTGGAACAACGCCTACAACACCGGATCCAACTGGACCTGGAACTCCGCAGCCTGGGGTGCGAACTCCATCGCCAGCGGTGCTCCGGACACCGCCGGCAACTGGTCCGTCGCCCTCTCCCCGCAGTGGGCTGCCGGCGAGAACGCCGCCGGTAACTGGGGTGGCTCGTCCACCGCAGTCTTCAAGGGCTCCGAGCACCCTTACGAGGCGGCCCAGTTCGCGCTGTGGCTGAACACCTCTGACGAGGCGCTCACGATGCTGAACAAGTCGGCCAACCTGTACCCGGCCGCCAAGAGCGGCCTCGAACTGCCGGCCCTCAAGGAAGGCATCGAGTTCTACGGAGGCCAGGCCATCTACGACGTGTTCGCCGAGGCATCCGGTCATGTCTCGCCCGACTTCATCTGGGGCCCGACCATGACGCAGGTCTACAACGACACCTCCGACGGCTTCAAGGGTGCCGTCACCGGTAGCGGAACTCTGACGGATGCTCTCACGAGCGCCCAGCAGAGCACGATCGACGCTCTCGAGGCTCAGTCGATCCCGGTCACCAAGTAGCATCAGCTCCACTGTGTCGATTCCCTACCTCCGTGCCGCGGGCACCAGCCTTGTGCTGGATGCCCGCGGCACGGGCGTGCCCGTCATCGTGCACTGGGGCGCCGACCTGGGTGACCTGAACGGTGAACTGCTGGAAACGCTGGCCGACGCATCCGTGCCGGCCATCTCGCCGAGTTCGATCGACGTGCCCCTACGGCTCTCGTTACTGCCCACCCTCGCGGCCGGCTGGAGCGGGCGTCCGGGCGTGAGCGGGTTCCGGCCCGATGGGCGCGGCGGCGTGGCCCTCGATCTGCGCCTCACCGAGGTGCAGTCCGGCGGTGGGCGGGCGGGCGTGCCGTCTGCCTCCCACCGCACGCTGCCCGGCACACAGACCCTGACGATCTTTCTGACGGATACCGCGGCCCGGGTGGCCGTGCGCACCGACCTCGAACTATCGGTCGAGGGTGTGCTGCGACTGCGCCACACCCTCACCAACACCAGTGACGACCCTGCCTCCGCACCCTTCGAGCTCGGCTCGCTCGACGTCATCCTGCCGGTACCCGACCGCGCCGGGGAACTGCTCGACTTCACCGGGCTGTGGACCCACGAGCGCCGGCCGCAGCGCAGTACGCTCGGCCACGGCGTGTGGAGCCGGGAGTCCCGTCACGGCCGCCCCGGCCACGACGACTCCTATCTGATGGCGGCCGGAACGCCCGGGTTCGGCTTCCGCAGCGGCGAGGTATGGGCCACCCACTTGGCCTGGAGCGGCGACAAACACGTCTGGGCCGAGAACAGCGCGCTGGGCTACTCGGCGCTCGGCAGCGGCGAGCTGCTGGCTCCCGGCGAGCTGAGAGTGGCCCCCGGTGCGAGCCACACCACCCCGTGGACGGTGGCCGTGTACTCGGCTGCCGGGCTGGACGGGCTCTCGGCGCGGCTGCATCCGTGGATCCGTTCCTGGTCGACCATCACCGGGCACCGCCCGGTCGTGCTGAACACCTGGGAGGCCGTGTACTTCAACCATGACCTGCCGACCCTGGCCCGCCTGGCCGACGCGGCGGCCGTGGTCGGGGTGGAGCGCTTCGTGCTCGACGACGGCTGGTTCACCGGCCGGTCGGACGACCGGCGGGCCCTCGGCGACTGGTTCGTCGACCCGGTCACCTGGCCCGGCGGACTGCACCCGCTGATCGAGCATGTGCACGCGGCCGGCATGGACTTCGGTCTCTGGGTCGAACCCGAAATGGTCAGCGCTGACTCGGACGTCGCCCGCGCGCACCCGGAGTGGGTGCTCGGCGGGGTGGATGTGGCTGGTGTCGGTGGTTCTGGGGCCGGTACTGGTTCGGCATCCGTCGGTGTTTCGTCGCCGGCGCTGACCTGGCGGTTCCAGCGCGTGCTCGACCTCGGCAACCCGGATGCCTTCGGCTGGGTGTTCGCCCGCCTCACCGCCCTGCTCAACGAGTACCCCATCGCCTACCTGAAGTGGGACCACAATCGCGACCTGCTGGCCGGCTCCGCCCACCGGCAGACGGTGGCGCTCTACCGGCTCATCGATGCCGTGCGTGCCGAGCACCCGGGCGTCGAGATCGAGTCCTGCGCGTCGGGGGGAGCCCGGGTCGATCTCGGAATTCTCGAGCGCGTCGATCGGGTCTGGACCAGCGACTCCAACGACCCGCTCGAGCGGCAGCAGATCCAGCGGTACTCGAGCGTGCTCCTCCCGCCGGAGTACCTCGGCGGGCATCTCGGCGCCGCCACCGCACACACCACCGGGCGCACCTCCGAGCTCAGTTTCCGGCTGGTGACCGCCCTGTTCGGCAGCGCCGGCATCGAGTGGGACCTGACCCGCGCGAACGAGGCCGAGCGGGTGCAGATCGCCACCTGGATCGCCCGCTACAAGCAGCTGCGGCCGCTGCTGCACTCCGGTGTCGTCGTTCGGGCCGACCCCAGCGACCCGGCCCTCGAGCTGCATGGCGTCGTGTCGCCCGACCAGAACTCGGCCCTGTTCGCCCAGGTGGCGCTCGCCGCCCCGCGCGCGGCGCTACCGGAGCGGATGCGGTTCCCCGGTCTCGCGCCCGAGCGGCGCTACCGGGTGGCACCGCTTTCGCTCGGCGCGCCCCCGCGCACGATCCAGGATGCCCCGCCGGCCTGGCTGGCGGAGCCGGGCTTGTCCGGTGCCGCCGGTGCCTTTGGTGCCGATGGTTCCGTGACGCTGACCGGGGCGGTGCTCGCTCTCGTCGGGCTGCCCGCCCCGCTGCTCGCCCCGGAGCAGGCCGCGCTCTTCACGGTCGACGCGGTCGACGGCCGCCGCTGAGTAGTCACTGACCAGGCATCCGTCGCCCGGGCCGTCAGCGCACCGAGACTCGCCGATTCTGCCGAGAGTCACCTCTAGGGTGGGTCAACTCGGCACAGCCGGCGACTCTCGGCGCACATGGTGGGCGGTGCAGGTCGTGGCAGGTTTCACCCGGTTGCGGTCGGGTTGCGGCACCGAAACACCAGCCCCGGGCAGTACCCTCATCGAAGCACTCGCCTCGGGGAGACCGGCTCCTCGGGTCACCCTCGTACCGAAGGAACTGGCATGAAAATCGAGAACATCGAATTGCGGCGCGTGCACATTCCCCTCGTGCGGCCCTTCCGCACCTCGTTCGGCACGTCGACCGGACGGGCGGTCACGATCGTGCGGGTGACCACCGCGGATGCCGAGGGCTGGGCCGAGTGCGCCGCCGATACGAGTCCGCTCTACAGCTCGGAGTTCCTCGACGGCAGCGACCTCGTCATTCGCGACCACCTGATCCCGCGGCTGCAGGGGCTCGGCGACCGGCTCACCGCCGAGCGCGTCGCCGGGGCACTGGAGCCGGTGAAGGGGCACACGATGTCCAAGGCCGTGCTGGAAACGGCCATCCTCGACGCGCAACTGAAGGAGACCGGCGTCTCGTTCGGCGGCTACCTCGGCGCCGTGCACGACGCGGTTCCGGCGGGGGTGTCGGTGGGCATCATGGACTCGATCGACGAGCTGCTCGAGGCCGTGGCCGGCTACCTGGAGGAGGGCTACCTCCGCGTCAAGCTCAAGATCGAGCCCGGCTGGGACCTCGAACCGGTGCGCGCCGTGCGCGAACGCTTCGGCGACGAGATGCTGCTGCAGGTCGACGCGAACACCGCCTACACCCTCGCGGATGCCCGCCACCTCGCCCGGCTCGACCCCTTCGACCTGCTCCTGATGGAGCAGCCGCTGAAGGAGGACGACCTGCTCGGCCACGCCCACCTGGCGCAACGGATCAGAACCCCGATCTGCCTCGACGAGTCAATCGAGTCGGCCCGAGATGCGGCGACGGCCATCACCCTCGGTGCCTGCAGCATCATCAACGTCAAGCCGGCGCGGGTGGGCGGCTACCTGGAGGCCCGTCGCATCCACGATGTGGCGGCCGCGCACGGCGTGCCGGTCTGGTGCGGCGGGATGCTCGAAACCGGCATCGGCCGGGCGGCGAATGTGGCCCTGGCCGGGCTGCCGAACTTCGTGCTGCCGGGCGACACCTCGGCCTCCAGTCGATACTACGAACAGGACCTGACCGCGCCGTTCGTGCTCGAGAACGGGCACCTGCGCGTTCCCACGGGACCGGGCATCGGCGTGGAGGTGCTGCCCGATGTGCTGGCCGGTGTCACGGCATCCGTCACCGACATCAGGTTCCAGACCTGACGGCCGACGGATGTCCCGCAGCGCCACCCGCAGCGCAACGCGCCTGAGCGAGCCGCTAGCCTGAGGGAGAAAACCTGCACCGCACCGAACTCCTGGAGGACACCATTGCTGTTGACCGCCGACCTGTACGACCAGCGCGGGGAAGACCTGCAATCCGTTTCGCTCCAGTTCCTGAACCTGGGTGGTCTCGCCCGGTTCAGCGGCCCGATTCGCACCGTGACCTGCTTCGAGGACAACGCCCTGCTCAAGGCGGTGCTGTCGACGCCCGCGGCCGGCGAGGTGCTCGTGATCGACGGCGGCGGCTCGCTGAACACGGCGCTGATGGGCGACATGATCGCCGACCTCGCGGTGCAGAACGGCTGGGCCGGCGTGGTGATCAACGGCGCGATCCGCGACCGGGTGGCCATCGGAGCGATGCCGCTGGGCGTGAAGGCCCTCGGCAGCAACCCGCGCAAGAGCTCGAAGGCCGGCGCTGGAGTCACGGATGCCGTCGCCCGGTTCGCCGGCGTGACGTTCACCCCCGGCCGCACGATTTACTGCGACGAGGACGGGATCCTCGTCGAGCGGTGACGCCCAGCGGACGCGACCCAGCGCGTGCCCCGGCAAGACGCGCGGCGCCACCCGAGGAACCTCACTCAGGTGGAGCCGCTGGTGCGGGGGCCAACGTCACTGTTGATTCGTGCGACATACGCCGTTTCGGACCTACTCCGCAACGGTACTTCGTCATTGGTCGCCTTGTCACCATCTGCGAGCTAACGATTCGTACCGATCCGGCGGCGCAGCTCAGCGCAGCGTCGGGCGGTCGGAGCTCACGACCTGGCTGCGCTCGGTGAGCTCGACGACTCGCTGGGTTCCGTCGTCGAGGGTGACCTCCACCTCGAAGGCGTGGTCGAGCGCTCGGCTGCGGCGGAAGTCCGTCACGGTGCCACTGCCGACCTCGGCCAGGGCCGCCTGTCCGGCAGTCGTGCGGTCGACGCTTGCGAGCTCCGCAGCGGTCAGCACCCGGGGCTCGGCCACGGATGCCGCGTCGCCCCTCCAGCCGGGCGCACTCACCCACACGACCGTGAAGGTCTCATCGAGCTGAACCGCGACCTCGACGCCGTTCGGAAGCCGGGTGTCGACCGTGTAGGACTCGGAGGACGCGGAAAGCGCGGGAGACAGGGCGGGGCCGCGCTGAGCATCCGTCACCGTGGCAGGCCCGACCTCGGTCAGGGCCGCGCGACTCGCACGCGCCAGCTCGGTGTCGGTCAGGGTGGTCTCGTCGTCGCCGAGACCCGTGGCGGCCGCGATTCCGGCAGCGCCGGCACCCACGGCGACCGTGGCGGCCACCGCAGCCGCGATCCAGGTTGACTGTCGGATTCCGGGCACCCTGATTGCATTCACACCCCCAGTCTGGGGGACTCCGGGCGGCCTGGAGGCCACCGTGCCCTCCACCGTGCCCTCCACCGCGCCCTCCACCGCGCCCTCCACCGGGTCAATTTGCCTTAGTCGCTAAACTAAATGCATTCGACGAAAGGCGTGACTCATGTCCGGCTCCTCTCCCACTCCGGCTCGCGAAAACTCCAAAGGCATCTGATGGGCCGCATCCTCGTCACCGGTGCCTCCGGAACCGTCGGCCGGGCCGTGGCCGCGGCGCTCGCGTCCACCGGCGAGAGCGTCATCTCCGCGGTGCGGAACCCGGCCGGCTCCGAATTCGCCCTGAACCCACCGGCCGGCACGCCCCGTGCCTTCGATTTCTCCGACCCGACCGGCTGGGCCGGCGCCTTCGCCGGAGTCGACCGGCTGTTTCTGCTGCGCCCGCCCGCGATCGCGAACGTGGCGGACACCCTGATCCCGGTGATCGACACGGCGCTGGCGCATGGCATCCGCCAGATCGTCTTTCTCTCCCTGCAGGGTGTTCAGTTCAACCCGGCCACTCCTCACCACGCCGTGGAGAAGCACCTGCGGCGTCGGCGCGCCCCGTACACGTTTCTACGGCCGAACTTCTTCATGCAGAATTTGTCGACCGTGTACCGTGCTGGCATCCGGGAGCGCGGCGAGATCTATCTTCCGGCGGCCAGGGCGCGCACCGCGTTCGTCGACGCCCGTGACATCGGGCGCGTCGCCGCGCGGGTGTTCACCGAGCCGGGGCACCTCGGCAGGGCCTACACGCTGTCGGGCGAGCAGTCGCTGGATTACTACCAGGTGGCGGACATCCTCTCGGCGGTGCTCGGGCGGCGCATCGTTTATGCGCGGCCGAGCGTCGACGACTACCTCGCCCGGTTGGCCGTGCAGGGCGCAGAGGCCGACTTCATCGCCGTGCAGAAGATGATCTACCGGGTGGTGCGCCTGGGGGTTTCCGCGTGTCCGAACCGGGTGATCCGGCGGCTCTCGGGCGATCCGGCAACCACCTTCCGGCAGTTCGCCACGGACCACCGCGACGTCTGGTCGTAGGCCGCACCGGTACCCGCATCGGCACCGGGACCGCGGGCGAACCCGGTGCGCGAGTCGCCACGCCGTCGACACCCCCCTTCGGGGACTGCGTGCTCCCCGTCCCCGGTCGCTAGATTCGAGTCAGCAAAGGGGATTGCGATGACGCTGGACAGTGCCACGTTGCAGGAGAGCCTCGCGGCGCTGTCAATCACCGAGCAGCTGCTGCGGGTTCAGGGGAGCGTGCCCCGACGGTCGCGGTTCGCAGGGTTCTTCGGCCTGTCCCCGCACGGCGCTGACAGCATGTCCTGGTATCGCGGGGCCAAAGGAGAGATTGTGATGGGCTCCATCCTGGCGACGCTGCCACCTGAGTGGACGGTGTTGCGCGCCGTGCCCGTCGGCTCCTCGACCGCCGAGATCGACCACCTCGTGATCGGACCCGGCGGAATCTTCACGATCACCACGAAGCACCACCCGAGCAATGACATCCGTGTCGCTCGGGACACGCTGCGGGTCGACGGCGAGTCCGTACCGTACCTGCACAACGCCGCATCCGAGGCCGAGCGCGTCACGAGCCTGGTGCGAGAACGGATGCCCCTGGTCGCGCCCGTGCAGCCGGTGATCGTGTTCGTAGAGCCTCGGCTGCTCACCATCGAGCAGAAGCCCGAGCAGGTCAAAGTGCTCGACGCGGACGAACTGCGCCGGTGGCTGGTCAGGCTCCACCCCGTGCTGTCGGCCGGTGAGGTGCAGGAGGTGGCGGACCTTCTCGACAGCCCGCACGTGTGGCACGTGCTGCCCGACACCACTCCCGATGATGTGCGTGAGCGGTTCACGGCGCTCGATACGCGGGTGCGATCCGCGGGCATCCGACGGATGCTGTGGGTCCTGTTCGCCGCGGCGGGCACCATCGCGGCCGGTTACGTCGTGTTCCGGCTCATCGAAGCCGCGCTCGCGACGGCCTGAGCCGGAACGACGCTCCCGAAGCGGGGGCCTACTCGGGCAGGCGGCGGCGGAACTCGTCCGTCAGCGCGTCGAGCGCGGTGCAGATGGCCACCAGAGACTCCTCCACCCCGCGGGGTGCCGCGGCGTCCTCTTTGATCGTGTTGATGTGGGTTTCGAGCAGCCCGAGCTGGGTTTGCACGACCCTCATGTTATTTACCATCCGACCATCGTAGGTGGCCGGTTCGGGCCCGCCCCCAGAGGGAGTGCCACCCGTTGGGGTGAGCCGTTACAATCGACGGTGGGGGACCAGAAAAGATGACGTTGGAAAGTACCAGAATGCGCCAGCGCTTTGCGGCCCAGTTCATGATCGAAAAGCTGCTGCGCGAGCAGAGCGGCACTCCTCCACGAACCCTGTGGGCCCGGTTTCTGGGGCGTTCTCCGCTCGGCGTGAACTGTGAGGGCTGGTACCTGGGCGCCCAGGGCGAGATCGTGGTCGGCGAAAAGTTGGCGACGCTGTCGCCGGAGTGGGCGGTCTTCCACGCGCTGCCGATCGGCGGACACGGCTGGGACATCGACCACGTGCTGGTGGGCCCCGGCGGCGTCATCACCATCAATACCAAACAGCATCGCCGCCAGCGCGTGCTCGTGGAGGAACGCAGCGTTCTGGTGGACAGCCGGCCGGTGCCCTACCTGCGTCACGCGAAATTCGAGGCGGAACGGGTCACGACGCTGCTGGAAGACCGCCGCCCGCTCCCGACCCCCGTGATCCCCCTGGTCGTCCTCGTCGGTGCGCGCAGCATCGACGTGCGGTCATCGCCGAAGCCGGTGACGGTTCTCGATGCCGCCGAGCTCGTTCCGTGGCTGACGTCCCTGCCGATCGTGCTGGGCCCGGCGGACCGCCTGCGCGTCATCGAACTGCTCGACGACCCCGACATGTGGATCGATGTTCCGCTGGGTTCGGGCGAGGGCCTGATCGAAGGCTTCTCTCGGCTCGACTCCGCGGTGCGCGCCGCCGCTCTGCAGCGCACGGTGCTGTTGCCGCTCGAGCTGGCGGTGGCAGCGGTGGCCGCCTTCATCGTGCTGAACTCGGCGACGACGATGGTCGTGGGGATACTCGCGTCCCCGTGAGACCGGGGGACAACAGGTGATATCGGGCTCCCTACACCCTGAACCTTAACGCTCGGGGTCATTCTCACAGGCGACAGGCGTACCCTCGAGGCACAGCCTCTCACGAAGGTTGGAAGGGGAGTCAGTGGTGTATACCCGCGTGCAGTCCAGCGTCGCGGTGCAACAACTCGCCAACGGTCTGCACGATGCGGGCCGTGATCGTCCCTGGGTTGTGGTGTCGTCGCCGTTCGGCACCACCCTGCCCGAAATCGGAATCGACCAACTCGCCGGCCAGATCGGCGACGTCGCGCGCGTCTTCCTGATCGAGACGGGCGAGCTCACCCGCCAGCTCGGCGACCTGCTCCCGGCCCAGTTCCAGGTCTACGGCAGCGCCGGCCGTTCCTACCCCGTCGGCGACGCGTTTGCCGACCTGGCCCGTTCCCGGCTTCGTTTCACGCACGGCGACCCGCAGCACGCCACCGATCAGCTGGTGACGGATGCCCTCGCCCACGCGCATCAGGCCGGCCTCTTCGCGCTCGCCCCGGCATCCGTCATCACCGTGGACGGCACCGTCAAGGGGTTCATGCTGGGCGGTTCTCGGGCACTGATCGAACTCGACGGCGGTGGCATGGCCACCGTCTGGCAGGAGCTGACCTACCCGCCGGTGCCCCTCGACTGGACGTTGCAGACCGGTCAGCGCATCCAGGGCGCGCTCGACGCACCCACCCATCGTCTCAATGTCGAGATCAAGCCGCCCTCCGTGGCCACGATCGCACAGCGCTACCCGCACGGCAGCATCACGCTCGCTCTGGTGCAGAAGGTCAGTGCGCAGCGAGCGGTTCTGGCCCTGCACCCGCACCTGGCGCTCACGATCACCCGGGCCGATATCTCGGCCAACCCGCTCGACAAGGTCGATGCCCTGCTCTCCGAGGGTGACGTCGTCGCGGCCCGGGTCATTCACCTGCCGAGCGGTGCCCTGCACCTGTGCCTGAGCGACGTCGACGACGACGAAACCGTTTTGCCGTCGCTGTGTGCCGTGCGGAACGGACCTCCCTGGCTGCAGGAGAATCGTCCGCTGCTGCCTCAGGTCGAGGAAGACGCCGCCGCCGTGGTCGAACTCGACAGCCAGCCCGCGCTCGTGGGTGCCTCCGCATCGGCCCGCCGCGCCGCGGGGGTCGCCCGTATCGGCATTTCCGGTGGTTCCGGTCTCTCCGCTGGTTCCGGTCTCTCCGGTGCTGCCGGGGTCTTCGATGCTGCCGGCGTCTCCGGGGTCACGGTCCTGATCACGGCAGGCCCGACATCGGACCGCCTTCACCCGCGCCCGTCGCCGGGTCCGGGCCGCGTGCACGCCCTGCGTCCGGCCACGACGGGGGCCATCCCGTTCCGGGTCACGCCCACGCCCGTTCCCGCGCCACACTCCGCGCTGCAATCGACCCAGCTGTCCCTCGCCGAGGCGAAGTCCCGCATCGTGCGGCTCGAGAATCAGCTTTCCGAGGCCGGCGCCACCGATTCCGACCTCGCCAAACTGCGCGAGCAGGCCCGCTCCGCACAGTTGCAATTGCGCGATGCCCTCGTCGAACTCGCCACCCTGCGCCACACGGTCGCGGAACTGCGCGACGACCAGCGGGCCCAACGACGGATGCTGCGCGAATCCCGCCGCACCGTCCCCGCCCACTCCACGGTCAGCGAATACGAGTCGCGGCGAGCCGCCTGGGAGGAACCCTCCGGCTGGGTGCGGCATGAGATCCTCCTCGCCTGGGTCGACCGGGTTCCGGAGTCGGACCGCGAGGAATGGAAGCTGCCGCACAGTTACGTGCTGGGGGAGCGGTTCACCGAATCTCTCGCCGGGCTCGACGACGGCCAGCTGGCCAAGGCGTTCAAAGCATCCGTCGACGTGCTCACCGGCCGGGTGAAGACCCTCAAGGGGCGGCACCTGCACGCGCTGCGCCAGGGCGCAGGGCCGGCCGACCCGCACCTGCTGCGCTGGGACGGCGCCCGCTGCATGCGCGTCTCGATCGAGCAGAACACCCCCGCCGCGCGTCGAATGCACTTCTGGCAGCTCCCGGATGGCGGCATCGAGCTGGGCCGCATCGTCACCCACGACGACATGGAAGCCTAGGCCTCGACCGGGACGGACTGCATCCAGCCCCTCGTCCGGACGGATTCCTACCCGCTGGTGCACGGGGTTCACTGCGTCACCGGCACTCCGCCGACAGTGTTGGATGACGTCATTGAGGCCGACGCGGGTCAACCCGCAGCAGGGGTCAACCCGCGGCGTGAGTCAACCGCAGCGTGAGACAACCGCAGCGCGGTTCGACCGCAGCGGGGAGCCCCGAGCCGGCCTAACCCAGCGCCGCCAGCGCCGACCCGTATTTCGCCGCGAGCCTCTTCTGCGCGCTCGCGTCCAACTGTTCCACCCGCCAGGGCTCCAGGTTGTCGGCGATGTCGGCGCGCTTCACGGCGAGAGCGATCGGGTTTGCGCGAATGCCGGCGTAGTAGTCTGCGTCGCTGACGACATCCGTTCTGGTGAGCACCGTGACGGCCTCGACCACACCACCCGGGATGCCCGCTTTGAGCAGGTCGTGGCGGGTGATGTTCGAGTCTTCGAGCACATCGTGCAGCCAAGCGGTGGCCTGCTCGAGGGGATCGTTGAGGCGCTCGGAAACGCGACGGGGATGGTCGATGTAGGCGGCGCCGAGCTTGTCGACCTGGCCCAGATGTGCGGTTGTGGCGATTGTTTTCGCAGCGGCGACGTAGGCATCGGCTGTGGTGACTGTCATGGAGACCCCCCTCTTGGCATTACGAACAGAGCAGTGTGAGCGGCTCCGCTCACGCCTGCAACGTTAGCCCGGGCCTCCGCCCGGTGCTAGGACTTCGGCGCCGGGAAAGCGCGCCTCGGCATCCGTCACCCCGAGTCTGTGCCGGACGCACCCCTCGATTTGGGGGGCTCTTGAGCGGCGAAAAGTTTAGCCTCGCCGGTTGCGCGCCGAACCTGACTGATAAGTTCTTCTCAGGTGACCGACTGGTCGCTGGAGAGACGGTCACTTTCACGTCAATCGCAAGGGCACACCCGTCGTGAGGCGGGGTCGCAAAGGCACGGAACCCTCGGGTCAGCCGGCCTACCGAATGAAAAGGAACCGCCCCAGATGAACCTCACCTCCCTCGAGGCCGACACCAGATGCGGCCGCTCAGCCGTGTCTCTGTAGTCTCGTGGCGCGGTGGACACACCTCCGTTTTGTCGTCCCCTTGGGTAGGCGCACGACTGAAACGGTGGAAGCCGGGCGAGATTAGGGATCTCGTCCTGATCTGGCAGTGCGATCGGGAATCGATTCGGGTTCGGTTCCCGATCGCATGCTTGTTTCACACCTTGGCACGGCCCGCGCTGAGAAGCCCGGCCCGCCGATCCGAGAACGACCGGCTCACCCGGGAACACCACCCGTGATGACTGCACCGACGCAGGCATTGAACCGCACATCCGCAGAATCAAGGACCGGCAACAGAACCCGCCGCCGAGGACCTCCGTACACGCCGGGCCCCTCCCGGTCAACCGGGCCGCTT
Source organism: Cryobacterium sp. TMT2-15-1 (assembly GCF_004402345.1). NCBI lineage: Bacteria > Bacillati > Actinomycetota > Actinomycetes > Micrococcales > Microbacteriaceae > Cryobacterium > Cryobacterium sp. TMT2-15-1. Next base: position 22,861 of record NZ_SOGD01000033.1, read on the forward strand.
CGCCGTTCCGATCGCCGAGGCTGGAAGGTTGTGGCTGCTGCGCCGCCGATCCGGTGGGTCACCGCGCCCAGGCTCGTGCTCGAATTGTTCGACCTGCGCTGCTGCTGCGCGGGTGGTGCGCTGGTGCCGCGCTGGTGCTGCGCGGGTGCTGCGCCGTGCTGCGCGGGTGCTGCGCCGCTGCGCCCGTGGCGCGCCTCCAGCGCAGCGGCGTAAGCCCCGCGCGGGGTTCCGACGCCGCCCGTGAGCCGCCCATCGGCATCCGTCGTGAGCGGAGCCGGTGCGTTCGTGGCCAACTCAGGAGATGCGGGCGGATGCTGCCCGGCAGCCCCGGAAACGCGGCAAAGATTCGGCCGCGTTGGCGGTTTCTCCTGAGTTAGCCACACCCGCACGGGCGGTTGTGGCCTGGTCTCCGAGAACCGGGCGACGACGGATGCCGCCGAACCGGTTCCCGAAGACGGCCGACCGGTGGTTACAGGGCCGGCTTCGTCACAGAGTTGCTCTGCAACGTGACGGCGGTCTGGGCCAGCAACCGGCCGGTGATCGACGCGCCGGTCTTCATCGCGATCATGGTCTTGCTCAGGATCGTGCCCTCGAAGTGCGCGGTGGTGCCGACCGAGACTGCACCGGCGGTCTGCCAGTACACGTTCTTGGCCTGCACTCCGCCGAGCAGGGTCACGTTTTTGGCTGAGGCCTGGTCGATGTTGCCGGCGATCTGGAATACGAAGACGTCGTCCGGGCCGCCGGTGAGGCGCACGTCACTGGAGATGGTCACGTCGGTGTTCCACTTGTAGAGGCCGGGCTTGAGAGTGAGACCGCCGATTTCGCCGGCACCCAGGTCGATGAAGTCGGGGTTCGTGCGCCCAGCCGCGTCGGAATAGGCGATTTCCATGTCACCGACGGATGTGCTCAGGAAGCTCGGGTCCGTCACCGCGCACGGCGGACCGGCGGCGTCGACAGTGAAAATGGTGCCGGTCATGACCTCAGGGCAGGTCAGAAGCACCGCGGCGCCGGTGATCGGGCTGGCCCCGACGTTGCCGTTGACTGCGGACGCGTAGACGTTCGTCACGCCGGTCTTCGACAGGATCGCGAAGGAGTCCGCCGTGCCGAGCTCGACGGGACTTTGGGGGAGTGAGCCGGCGACGGCCGCTCCGCCCAGTCCGGCGCTGCCGACGCCAACCACGGCGACGACGACAAGCAGTGCCAGAACTCGCTTCCGGGCCGTGGATGCGCGGGCTAGGGACGTGCGGACGGATGATTCATGGAAGTGGAACACGGTGGTCCTTCCTTTCGCCAGTCCCGCACGATGCGGGTCTGGGGCAGGGCCACTGTGGGAGTGGTCCCCGACGCTACACGTCGGGTTTCTTCGCGCCGGCAGGGCCTGTCAGGGCCGACTTCACCCCGAATAGAGCCCCCGGTCCCACGGCAAACAGACGTCCTCCACGCACACCATCGCACGCCCCACGGGACCGCTTCCAACGAATCGAATCTGTCTGAACCCCAGATTAGGGGTAGTTTTCACGCCCTCCGCCAAGAGGGGTGTCGGCCCCCCGAATTTCACCCAATCGTTGCCTACACGCCATCACCTCCGGCTTCGGTGCGCTCCTCGAAGGTGAAGCCGCGCTTCTCCTTTTTGCGCACATCCGTCACGTAGCGACCGAGGTTCGCGCTCATCGCGGCGACCTCGCCCGAAGCGGCAGCGAAGGTCATTGAGCTGGCGGCGTCGAAGCCGAGTGCGGCCCCGGTGAGAACGGCGTCCTGGTTGGCGCCGAGGAAGACGAAGTCCCAGCTATACGATTCGGTCTGCCGGTTGATCAGCGCGCGCACGGCATCCGCGGAGTATTCGCTGCTCGAGTTCTCGCCGCCATCGGTCACGACCACGACCTGGACGGTGCCGGGACGCGCGTGCTCGGGCAGCGCCCGCAGCGTCTCGCCGAACTCCGTGACGGCGATGCCGATCGCATCGTGCAGCGCCGTCATGCCGCGCGGGTCGAGTTCGACGGTGATATCGCTTGGGTCGGCGAGGGTGTGGGTGTGCTCGATTTCATCGTCGAAGGTCACGATATCCACGGTGAGCAGGCCCGGCTCGGCGGCCTGTGCGGCGAGCATCGCGGTCAGGCCGCCGACCATGTCGTCACGGATGCCGGACATCGAGCCGCTCCGGTCGATCACGAGAAGCAGAGCGGTGTAGTTGGGATCAGTCATCTGTACCTCCTGGTTGAGGCTCCCTCGTGGGGGAGTACTTCAGAGTCTCAGGAGCCACTGACAGTGCCGGCGGTGGTGCGGCTGTGGTGCGGTGCGGCTGTGGCCATCCGTTGCCGACTTCGACACCTTCGGTCGAGTGCGACAGGTCCGCGGGCCGAACTCGACCGGAACTGTCGTTCTCCGCGAGCCCGCAGGCCTGCGGAGCCTGACAAGCACGGCTGCCCGACGTCGAACCAATTCGACGGAGATGCCGGCGAAAACCGGCTTTCCGGTGTGTGGAGGATGGATTTTGCCAAAATCTCCGTCGAATTCGTTCGGGGCGCGGTTCAACGAGCCGGAGACACTTTCGGGGGGAGTAGGTTGCCACCACGTGGCACAATCCGCGTGGCACAATCCGCGTGACACGCGGACACGCGGACACGCGGCCGTAGGGCCACAGATCACCGGGTCGCAGAACTCACAGAGGGGTGGAAGAACAATGCTCGAGAGCAGTGTGGTGTGGTTCAACGAGATCGGACTGGGTGACATTCCGCAGGTCGGCGGCAAGAACGCGTCGCTGGGCGAAATGGTGCGCGCCCTCAGCGACGATGGCGTGAAGGTGCCCGAGGGGTTCGCGACGACCGCGAACGCCTATCGCGCGTTCATCGCGGCGAACGGGATCGAGCCGGCACTGCGGCGCCAGCTCGACCTGTTCCACGACGGCCGCGCCTCGCTGCGCGTCACGGGCGAGGCCCTGCGCGAGCTGTTCCTGGGGGGTGAGTTTCCCGCGAACATCGCCGACGGCATCCGTGCCTCGTATCGGGAACTGTCGGAGAAGGCTGGGCACCCGAACCTGCCCGTGGCCGTGCGCAGCAGCGCCACCGCCGAAGACCTGCCCGACGCCAGCTTCGCCGGCCAGCAGGAGACGTTCCTCAACGTGACGGGTGAGCGCGATCTGCTCGACGCCTGCCGCCGCTGCTACGCCTCACTCTTCACCGACCGAGCGATCAGTTACCGCGAGGTCAAGAAATTCGACCACCTCGAGGTGGCGCTCTCGATCGGCGTGCAACGGATGATCCGAGCCGACGTCGGCGGCTCCGGGGTGATGTTCTCCATCGACACCGACACCGGTTTCCCGGGCGTGGCCGTGATCAGCGCCGCCTGGGGGCTCGGCGAAACGGTGGTGCAGGGCACGGTCAATCCCGACAAATACCTGGTGTTCAAGGCGCTGCTCGACCAGCCCGGCGCCACGCCCATCATTGAGAAAACTCTCGGCGAGAAGGCCCGCAAGATGGTCTACGCCAAGGGCGGCAGCGCCCGCACCCGCACTATCGACACCCCCGATCGCGAGCGACAGGCGTTCGTGCTGACCGACGCGGAGATCGTGAAGCTGGGCCGATGGGCCGTGATCGTGGAGAACCATTACGGCCGGCCGATGGACATGGAATGGGCCAAAGACGGCCTGACCCGCGAACTGTTCCTGGTGCAGGCGCGCCCGGAGACCGTGCACTCGCAGGCGAGCGGCACCCGGTTCACGGTGAGCACCCGGACCGAGACGGGGCCGCTGCTGGTGACCGGGGTCGCGATCGGCGACAGTATCGCGAGCGGCGTGGCCTGCGTGATCAAGGACCCGGCCGACATCGAGAAGTTCGTCGACGGCGCCATCCTGGTCACCGAGATGACCGATCCGGACTGGGTGCCGATCATGACCCGCGCGGCCGGCATCGTCACCGACCACGGCGGTCCCACCAGCCACGCCGCGATCGTCAGCCGCGAACTGGGCGTGCCGGCCGTCGTTGGCACCGGGATCGCCACCGACACGCTCACGGATGGCCAGATGATCACGATCTCCTGCGCCGAGGGCGACGAGGGCTACGTTTTCGAGGGCAAGCTGGCTTTTGAAACCGAGGAGATCGACCTTGGCACCGTGCCGAAGACCCGCACCAAGGTCATGGTCAATATCGCGAGCCCGGCCGCCGCCTTCGAGTGGTGGCGGTTGCCGGCCGACGGCGTGGGGCTGGCCCGGATGGAATTCATCATCAACAACCTGATCCAGATCCACCCGATGGCGCTCGTGCACCCGGAGCGGGTCACCGACCGGGCCGCCATCCGTCAGATCGAGGAGCTCACCCGGGGATATATGGACCCGAAGGAATACTTCGTGCAGGCGCTCGCGCTCGGTATCGCGAAGCTGACCGCGCCGTATCATCCTGACCCCGTGATCGTGCGGATGAGCGACTTCAAGACCAACGAATATGCGCACCTGATCGGCGGGTCGGTCTTCGAGCACTCGGAGGAGAACCCGATGCTCGGCTTCCGTGGCGCCTCCCGTTACTATGACGAGCGCTACCGGGAGGGCTTCGCCCTCGAGTGCCGGGCGATCAAGCAGGTGCGGGAGAAGATCGGCTTCGACAACGTGATCGTGATGGTACCGTTCTGCCGCACCGTGACCGAGGCGGACCGTGTGCTTGCGGTGATGGCGGAGAACGGGCTGGTGCGCGGCGAGTCCGGGCTACAGATCTACATGATGTGTGAGATTCCGGCCAACGTGATCCTGGCGGAGCGTTTCGCCACCCGGTTCGACGGCTTCTCGATCGGCTCCAACGACCTCACCCAGCTGGTGCTGGGCGTCGACCGCGACGCCGAGGACCTCGCCGCCCTCTTCGACGAACGCGATGACGCCGTGAAGCAGATGATCCGCGAGGCCATACACAAGGCCCACGCCGCCGGGATCAAGATCGGCATTTGCGGGCAGGCGCCGAGTAACTACCCCGACTTCGCGGCCTTTCTGGTGGAGGAGGGCATCGACTCCATCTCGCTCAACCCGGACAGCTTCCTCAAAACGGTGGGCCGAATCGCGCAGGCGGAGCGGGACCACGACACGGCGTAGGAGGGACGCGCTGTACACGAAACACGGCGTCGGAGGGATGCGCCGGACACGGGACACGCCGTCGGAGGGTCGCGGTGGTGGAGGGCGCGTTGTCGCGGGCGAGAGGCGGCAGCAGAAGACGGATGCCGGTGTGCGGCATCCGTCTGCGTGTGACGTGTTCGGTGTGGTTAGCGCTCGGCCTCGTCGAAGTCGTCGAGCACGGCCTGCTCGTATGCGGCCTCGGCGGCTTCCGCCTTCTGACGGGCGTCGGCGACGCGCACGCTGATCTCGTGCTCGGATGTGCGCAGTCGTTCGGCCGCCCGCGGGCTGGCCGTGTCGAGCAGGTCCTCGAGGGTGTCGGGGTCGAGGTGCACGGCAGCCAGCGCGTCGACTTCGGACCGGGCGACGGCGGCCTTGCTCCGCAGGATGCGCAGCCTCGATTCCTGCGCGAACTTCCTCGAGAGGCGGTCGGCGGCCTCCGCGGGGGTCCGTTCGACGGGAACCATGCTCTGCTCGGACCCGTTCTGGTTGGTGTTGTACCGCTCGGCACCGTCGCCGCTTTCCGTGTTGCTCATCGTGTCTCCCTTTTCCCGCTGGCAGCCTAGCGCGGCAGGTGTCTGCGGCAAATGGGAGCGTCGGCGGGGCCCGCGCCGCCCGCGCCCAGCGGCTAGCGCCCGCCCGGGGCGGCGCCGGACCAGGCATTCCGCAGCAGCAGAGTCAGGTCGTCGGGGGTGACCGCGCGCGGGTTCGACGCGGGGACGGCCGGCAGGATCAGTGCCACGGCCCGGGCGATGTCCGACTCCTGAAACCCGAAGTCCCGCAGCGCAGTCGGTGCGTGCAGGCTGTCCCGCAGGGCGAGTAACCCTTCGACGGCGGTGCAGGAGCCCAGGGCGGCGGCTATCTGCGCCTCGGCCTCGGTGGCGGCGGGCGCGTTGAGGGCGACCACATGCGGCAGCACGATCGCGTGCGTCTGCGCGTGCGGCAGCCCGAAGGTCCCGCCCAGTACGTGACAGATCGTGTGATGCAGACCCGAACCGGCGCTGGAGAACGCGCTCGCCGACAGGTACGCGCCATAGAGGGCATCCTTCCGGCCGGCCAGAGCTCCGTGGATGCCGCCGCCCCCCAGAACCGGATCGCTCCCCGATGTGTCCGATCCGGCCGCTTCCGCGGCGCGCGGGCCGGCCCCGGGAGCCACGGCGATTCGCGGCAGTGCGTGGGCCAGCATCCGGATTCCCTCAGCGGCGAGCAGCGCGCTGACCGGGTTCGCGCCCGGGGCCCAGAGGGCGTCGACGCCGTGGGCAAGGGCGTTCAGCGCGCTGGACACGCTCAGCTCGCGGGGGAGGGACAGCGTGAGGTCGGCGTCGTAGATCACGGTGCCGGGCAGGACCCTCAGATCGAACCCGGTGGTCTTCACCCCGTTTTCGACCAGCCCCCAGACCGCCGTGGCCTCCGAACCGGAATAGGTGGTGGGCACCGCCACGATCGGCAGTCCGCCGGTCCGCTCGCTGCGCAACGCGAGAATCTTGGCCAACCCGATCGCCGACCCGCCGCCGAGGGCAACGACCACGTCGATGCGAGCCGCCTGGGCCGCCCGATGGGCGCGCTCGGCCGACTCCGCCGGAACGTGCTGCACGATCTCATCGAACACCAGCACCGAACGGATACCGGCGAGCACCGCCGCGGACCGCTCCAGTTCCCGCCGGGTCGCGATCACCATCACGCGCGGGGCGCCGGGGGTGCCGCTGGCACCCGCGATGCCCGCCGGAGCGATCACGCTCCCCGTGCTGGTGCCGGTGCCGGTGCCGCCGGCCTGCACCGTGGCCGGCTGCTCGCCGAGCACCTTGCCGAGCACCTCGGCGAGCAGTTCGCCGGCCCGCCCGGTGCCGAAGAGCACGCGCTGTCGCTGCGTTCGATACTCGAAATCGAGTCCCGGCCCGACGGGCTGCTCCCTCACGGCACGCCTACGCGCGGGTCTGCAGGGGGCGGGCCAGCCAGGCTCGGGCGGCGGCGACATCCGTGGCGGCGATGCCGTGACCGCCGTCGCGCAGCTCGCGGTCGACCTGGGCGCCGCGCCCGATGAGGGTGGCGGCGGCCCGGTCGGCGCTCGCGAGCGGGGCCATCAAGTCGGAGCGTCCGTTGAGCATCAGCACCGTCGTGTCGACGAGGTCCGTGGCGAGCGGGCGATCGTCGAGCGGGAACATGCCGGAGAACGCGACGACCCGGTCGAGAACGTCGGGGTGCAGCAGGGCCGTGGCCAGGGCGATGTTGGCCCCGTTGGAGAAGCCCACGGCGATAATGCGGCGCCCGCCGAGGTCGTAGTGCTGCCGGGCCCGGGCAATGAAACCGGCCAGTTCTCCGGCCCGCAGCACCACGTCCTCGACATCGAACACGCCCTCGGAGAGGCGGCGGAACCAGCGCAGCATGCCGCCCTCGGTGACGCGCCCGCGCGGGGCGAGGACGGTCGCGCCGGGATCGAGCGTGTCGGCAAGGGCGAGGATCTCCTGCTCATCGCCGCCGGTGCCGTGCAACATCAACAGCACGGGGGCGGAGACATCCGTCGGGTCTGAGCCGGGCGGGCCCGAGTCGCCGGATGCCGTCGACGAACCCGCCCGGAAAACGTGCACCCAGTCGAGATCGGTCTGTGGGGAGTCGCGTTGCTCGGTCATCGAGGGTCCTGCTTCCCCGCGACGAGGGCCGGGTTGTTCTCGCTCGGCAGGGTGATCGGAACGACGGCGCGCTCGATCTGGTCCCGGCTGGGCTCGAGCCACGGTGGCAGCTTGAGCGAGCGGCCCAGTTCCAGCAGTGGCTCGTCGATGTCGAAGCCGGGGGTGTCCGTCGCGATCTCGAACAAGACGCCGCCGGGCTCGCGGAAATAGATCGACGTGAAGTACTGCCGGTCGAGGATCGCCGTCACGCCGTAGCCGCGCGCGACGAGTTCCTGGCGCCACTGCTCCTGCGTGGTCTTGTCCGGCACCCGGAACGCGATGTGGTGCACGCTGCCGCCGGCAGTCAGGCCGACCTGTCCGTTCGGGTCGGCGAGGATGTCCACGATGTTGCCGGGGGCTCCGTCGCCGGCACCCACCCGGATGCGGTCGGTTGTCTCCTCGATCACGTGCATGCCGAGGTCGCGGGTGAGCACCTCGACGGTGCCGGTCGGGTCGGCGACGGTGAGCACCGAGGAATGCTGGCCGCGCACCGCGTACTCGGCGGGCACGGATGCCGAGTCCCAGGGATTGCGCGGATCAATCGTCGACGAGGCCACGAGATCCAGCTGCAGGCCGTCGGGGTCACGCAGGGAGAGGCGTTCCTCGTCGGCGGAGCGGCGCACGAATTCGGATTCGACGCCGAGTTGCGTGAAGTGGCCGGCCCACCAGCCGAGGCTGCCGGCCGGCACCGAGAACGCGGTGGACGTGGACTGGCCCGAGCCGGGGCGCCCGCTGGAAATGCCCGTCCAGGGGAAGAAGGTGAGCAGCGAACCCGGGCGGCCCGCGTCATCCCCGTAATAGAGGTGGTAGGTGCCGGGGTCGTCGAAGTTGACCGTTTTCTTCACAAGCCGCAGGCCGAGGCCGGTCACGTAGAAGTCGATGTTGCGCTGCGGTGCACCGGCAATCGCGGTGACGTGGTGCAGTCCGGAGGTGTGCGGAGTCACGGGGTCCCTTTCTGGCGGGAAGCTGGTCGGTGTGCTGTTGGCGTCGGGTCTGGCATGCGCGTTCTGACCTGCGCAGTCCGGCGTGACGCCGACTTCTATGCAAACACATGTTTCTGTGGATTCATTCCCAGCCTCGGGCGGGCCTACGGGACTACTCTCCCGGGCCGACATCCCAGGAACGCTCCGGCAGGTCCTCGAGCCAGTTCCCGACCGAATTGTCGTTCACTAGGGAGATGCTGCTCTCTGCGGGACGCGCCAGCCCCGGCGGCACCGAGGACGACGCCTCGGAGCTCGAATCCCGGCCGTTGGCATCCGTCGGCGGTTGTGCCCCCGCGTTCCCAAACATCGAACCCCCTCAGTCGGCTTTTCCAGTGCGGTTGCCGGGGTCCGGGGCAACAGTTCGACGGTACGCTCGCGGAGGATTCGCCGTCAAGCACTTCGAGAAACGGATGCTGCCGCGAACCTGCCGACGCCCCGTTCCGTCGTCTCCGCGCGGGCACTGACCCGCGCGGGAACCCGCCCGGAGGCCAACGGAGGCCGCAGCCGGGCCAGGGCTTGAAGCTCGATCTGCCGCACCCGGTCGTAGGACACACCGAGCTGCGCTCCGATCTCCCGCCGGGGCCTCGCGATGTCGCTGCCGAGGCCGTACCGCATGCTCAGGACGCTGGCTTCGCGGTCGGGCAGGAGGGCGAGGTGGCAGGCGAGGCGCTCCAGCAGCAGGGTGCGGCCGGCGGCGTCGCACGGGTCGAGCGCCGTGGCATCCGAAATGGTGTCGCCGAAGGGCACGTTCTCGAGGCCGCTGCCGAGGTCGGCCCAGACTGGGGCGTCGATCGACCGCGGCTGGCCGGTGCGGTTCCGCAGCGTCAGGATCTGTTGCGTGGTGAGCCCGCTGGCCTGGCCGAGTTCCGCGATGGTGCCGTCGCGGCCGAACCGCTGCCGCAGCCGGTGCTGCACCTGGTTGAGGGCGGTGAGCGCCTCGACCTGGTAGGCCGGGAGACGGATGGTTCGGGCCTGGTCGGCCAGCGCGCGTTGAATGCTCTGGCGGATCCACCAGGTGGCATAGGTCGAGAACTTGAAACCGCGGGTGTGGTCGAAACGCGGGGCCGCCCGGATCAGGCCGAGATTGCCTTCCTGGATCAGGTCGAGGAGGTCGAGCCCGCGGCCGGTGAAGTGCCGGGCCACGGACACCACCAGCCGGAGATTCGCGCAGATCAGGTGCTTCATGGCCCGCCCGCCGTCGGCCGCGAGCCAGCGGAGCTCGTCCCCGAGGTCGGCGGCCCCCTCGTCGGAAGCACCCGGTCGCAGCCGTGAGAGTCTCTCCGCTGCGAGCAGCCCGACCTCGACGCGCTGGGCGAGCTCGATCTCATCCGTCTGGGTCAGGAGCGGCACACGGCCGATCTCGTGCAGGTAGGCGCCCACGGAATCGGCGGAGAAGCGGTGACGGGAACGGGAACGGCTCTCGGCGGTGGTCATGCCGGTACCGTAGGAGCGGGCCGGGGTCGGGACCTCGGGGCCGACGCAGCGTGTGCAGAATCACCGCACGGGTCCGGCTGTGCAGGAACCCCGTGCGCCGACCGACCTCGAACGGGGAGTTTCGCTCGGGGCCCGGATCGACGATGATGAGCGGGCAGAGCCGCATCGAGTGGAGGGACGCGACTATGAGTGATGCAGAGTCAAACGATTCCGGCGAGAACTTTCTGCCCGGCCGCGACGGCGACAGTGGCGGCGACAGCGGTGATAGCGGCGGTAATAGCGGAGGCGACAGCGGCGGCGTCAGCGGCGGCGACAGCGGTGACGGCGGCGGCGTCAGCGAGAGCGAGGTCGACGGCTACGAGGTCTACAACCCGCCGGCGGATCGCTTCCTCACCGCCCAGATGTGGTGGATCGCGAGCGAACTGGTGCGGCGGCATCCGCATCTCCGCATCTCCGGGGTGGAGGTCGACGAGGCCGACCGCCTCCTGATCGTGCATGACGAGCAGGACGGCATGAGCGTGCAGTGGGACCTCGAGGGCGGCTGCAAATTCTTGGTCAACGGGGTGGTGCAGAAAATCAGCTGGATCCAGATGCTGGCCGCGCTCAACCCGCACACGATCGTCAAGCGTATCGAGGTGGCGACCGGACTCGGCATCCCGAAGACCACACCGGCCACGTCCGCCCGGGCGCTGACCTACCGGGTGATCGCCAGCGCGCTGGCCACCGCGACCAACGACCGGTACGAGTGGTACGCGGTTCCGGCACCCATGTTGCACGACGAAGATCCGGAAAACCCCGGATGCGAGTTCTTCCGCGACTTCCCCTCCACCGTTCGGGCGCGGGCCGAGTATGTCGCGATGACCCTCGATGAGTTCGAGGCGGGCGGTCGCAGCGTGTACTTCTTCCAGCCGTTCTGGGCGCTGCTGCGCGACCTCGAGCCGATCGCGATCTTCGACTCTGCCGGGGTGGTGCACACGACCTCGGGCGCGACGGCACTGATGCCCCTGTATGAGCGGCTCGACCGCAGGCTCGCGCTCGTGACCGCGCGCGTGCTCGCCGACTACTTCCTCTGAACCGGGCGCAGGCACTCGGGCAGGCGAGCCGGCCCCCGCTGCGGAGAGGGCAAGCGAGCCGGTTAGCGGATGCTGCCGAGCTGGGTCAACTTCGCGTGCAGAGTCGAATCGCTGGGCTCCACCACGTGGGTGCCGTCCGGGAACAGGATCACCGGGATCTGGGTGCGGCCGCTGATCGCGTGGGCACGTTCGGCGCCGTCCCCCACGAGCAGGAGGTCGACGTAGTCGTAGTCGGCGTTCAGCGTATCGAGCAGTTTCTTCGAGCGGCGGCAATCGCCGCACCACTCCGCCCCGAACATGGTCAGGCGCTGGGAGTCGGAAGCAGGGGGAGTGGCTAGATCGGTCATGAACTCATCCTAGGTCGGCACCCTGAGTGCCCCGCGGGGCGGCGTGCGTGCGCCTCGTTTTGGGGCAGAGGGCCATCGTCGATGCCCTCGAGAACCGGTTTTTTGAGGCAGGCCGACTGCTAGGTTCAGTCTGAGCACGAACAGTTGGGGGACTGAACATGCATTCAGACCAGGACGCCGCACACGACTTAGGGGGACAACCGGCCATCGACCTGCCACGACCAGCAGCGCCTCACGCAGAACCAGCGCCAGAACCAGCGCCAGAATCCTCGATCGACGACCTCCTCGCCGACTGCGAGCGATCGAGCGCGAGTGGGAGACATCTCGACGGTGTCGGGCAGGCCGAGGCGGTGCTGGCCCGGGCCGGCGCGACGCTGCTGCAGCAGGCGCAGGCCCGTGAACTGCTGGCGCTGCATCGGCTGCGACTGGGCGACTATGAGGCATCCGTTCAGCAGGGATTGTTGGCGCTGGAGTTCCTGGACGGCGCCGGCGATCTGCTGCGGCAGTCCAAGGTGCACTGCACTCTGGTGCTGGCCTACAGCGACACGGGGCTCTACGAACCGGCGCTGCGCCACGTGCTCGCGGCAGTGGAGACGGCCCGCGGCAGTGGCAGCGCCCTGGCCGAATTCTGGGCGCTCAGCCGTTCGTCGATGGTGCACGAGGGCATGGGCGAGTCCGAACGGGCGCTCGAACTGGGGCGGCAGGCGCTGGGCCTGGCGCGCACGATCGACGACCCCGAGGCGCGGTTCGTGGGTCTCAACAACCTCGGTGACACCTGCCTGATCCAGGCTCAGAGGCAGAGCGCACAGGGCATGAACGTGGAGATGGGCCTGAAGCAGGCCCTCCTGCTCGTGCGGGAGGCCGTGGCCGTGGCCCACGCCCAACGGCACAACTTCTACGAGAGCATCGCCCGCACCAACCTGGTCAGCATCCTGATCGAACTCGGCGAGCACGAAGAGGCCCGCGAGCAGGCCGGCCGGGCCCGCCGCCTGTCGAAGGCGCACGGGTTCCGCAGTCTCGAGGAGAACAACGACGCGCAGCTGGCCGAGGTGGCCAGGGCCGAGGGTGACCTCGATGGGGCCACCGCGATGATGAACGCCCAGCTGCTGGTCGCCGCCCTCGACGACGATCCGGCTCTGCACATCAAGCTGCAGCAGGCCTTGTTCGAGATGCACAAGGAGTCCGGCCGGTTCGAGCAGGCGCTCGGGCACTTCGAGAAGCTGCACGCCCTGATCCTGAAACGCACGACCGAGACGGCCGGCATCCAGTCCCAGATGCTGATCAACACCCTGGGGATCGAGCAGGCCCGCCACGAGGCGGAGCGGTCGCAGCTCGATGCGGCGCGGCTGCGCATCCGTGCCGACGATCTGGACCACCAGGCGAACACCGACCCGCTGACCCGACTGCCCAATCGCCGGGCGCTCGACCGCCAGCTGCCGCCCCTGATGGGCCGCTCCCGTGACACCCGGCAACCGATCTGCGTGGCCATGATCGACATGGATCACTTCAAGCGGGTCAACGACGAGCACGGGCACGCCACCGGCGACCAGGTGCTGAACGCCATGGCCACCCTGTTGCGCGCCGTCACCCGGGACAGTGATCTGGCCGTGCGCGTGGGCGGCGAGGAGTTCTTGCTCGTTTTCGCGGACACCACCCTGGACCGTGCCGAGCAGGCGTGCGAGCGCCTGCTGGCCTCCGTTCGCGGCTACCACTGGGGTGCCCTGGCGCCCGATCTGGCCTGCACCGCGAGCGTCGGCCTGGCCGAACTCTCCCCGGGCGAGACCGTGGCGGACTGGCTCGCGCGCGCCGACGCGGCCCTCTACCAGGCCAAGGATTCCGGCCGGGACCAGATAATTATCGCCGTGGTGCTGTCGGCGGCGTAGAACCCGAGGAGCCCCCATCCGGAGTCCCGTGCCCGGCCTTGAACCAATTCGACGGAGATTTTGCCGAAAAGGGTCGGTTTGAGGCCGAAAACAGGGTTTATGGGCAAAATCTCCGTCGAATTCGTTAGGGGCGGAGGTGCTGCAGGGCCGCGGGCGGGGAAACGAACGACCCCCGATTCACGGCCGGCACTGACCCTCGAATGCGGCGGCGACGGATGCGGCGTTTCGCCCGTAGGCTCGACGCGGGGGTTTGTGCCTTGGGGGGTCCGGAAAACGGGCCTGCCGGAGCCCGACTTCATTGGCTGCACGATCGCACGATTGCACGGGGGAAACGCTTGAAACTGACGTCCGCACAACTGGACCGCGCCGCCGGCGTTCTGCTGGGCATGGCCTGTGGCGACGCCCTCGGCGCCGGCTACGAGTTCGGCCCGCCGCTCGCGAGCGACGCCGTGGTCACGATGAGGGGCGGCGGCGGGTTCGACTGGGCTCCCGGAGAGTGGACCGATGACACCTCCATGGCCGTGCCGATCGTCAACGCGATCGCGGCCGGTCAGGACCTCCGCGACGAGGCCGTGCTCGACGAGATCGTGGCTGCCTGGGTCGAGTGGGCCCGCACGGCACCGGACGTGGGCAACCAGCTGCGCGCGGTGCTCTCCCGAACCGAGCCCACGGCATCCGCGGTGCGCGCCGTTGCCCGCGCCCATCACGACCGGCACGGCCGCAGCGGCGGCAACGGTTCGCTCATGCGCACGGCGCCCGTGGCGCTCGCCTACCTCGACGACCCGGTGGCGCTCGCCGGCGTTGCCCGCACGATCAGCACGCTCACCCATTATGAAACGGATGCCGGCGACGCCTGCGTGCTCTGGTGCCTGGCCATTCGGCACGCGGTGCTCGAGGGCACCCTCGACGTTCGGGTGGGCCTCGACGCCCTGCCCGCCGACCGCCGCGCGCTCTGGGAGGCCCGTCTCGTCGTGGCCGAGGCCGGCGTTCCCTCCGACTTCGGCCGGAACGGCTGGGTCGTGGAGGCGCTGCAGGCGGCCTGGTCGGCGATCATTCAGCCGCGGAGCGCGCCGGGTGGCGCTTCCGGCGCGGGAACCGTCTCCGCCACCCCCGCCGGGCACCTGCAGGACGCCCTCGAGATCGCCGTGCGTGGCGGCCGCGACACCGACACGGTCGCCGCGATTGCGGGTGGGCTGCTCGGGGCGCGCTATGGCGCATCCGCGGTGCCGGCCGCCTGGCGCCGCATCGTGCACGGCTGGCCGGGCGGATTGCGCGCCGACGAACTGGTGCGCCGCGGTGTGCTGGCCGCCCGCTCGAACGGTGGGCGATCCCGGTGGTCGAGCGTGTCGGGGTCCCCGGTGCTGGCCGAGCGCCGCGACCGGGCCGGCACCGACCGGAACGAGCCTGGTGCAGCCAAGCCCCGCGACGTGGCCGTACTCGACCGTCGGTCCCGCAAGGACCGTGCCGCCACCACCTGGCCTACCGCCGATCACCTGCCGTACTCCACCTCCGGCGACATTTCCACCTTGGTACGGCACCCGCACGACGACGGCGTCTGGCTCGGTGCGATCGGTATCCTGGGTGACCTGCCGGTGGAAATCGACGCCGTCGTGTCGCTCTGCCGGGTCGGCCGCACACAGGTTCCCGGCCGCATCCGCGCTGAGAACAAGGTCGCGGTCTGGCTGATCGACGAGCCCGCGGAGAAGGCCAACCCCAACCTCGACTTCGTGCTCACGGACACCGTCGATGTCATCGCGGCCCTGCGCGCCGAGGGACGCACCGTGCTCGTGCACTGCGTGCAAGCGGTCAGTCGCACGCCCGCGGTTGGTGCGCTCTACGCTGCGAGACACCGCGGGATCCCGATCGAGCAGGCGCTGCGCGAGGTGACGGATGTCCTGCCGCACGCGCATCCGAACACCGCGTTCCTGCAGGCGCTCACGTCTCTGGCGTAAGCGATCGGCCTGCAATAACAGGCCGGTCTCAGGGGCGATGGCCACCCGGGTCGAGGGGTGACGCGGCATCCGGTTGCACGCCCAGGTCGATGCTCTCCGCGGTCGCATTCGTGAACGGGACCGCGCCGAGCGCCTCCGAGGAGGTGCGCACGGGCCCGACGGTGCGCTGGCGCAACGGGTCACGACGCAGATCCACATAGAGCGACACGCACAGCCCGATGATGATCAGAACGAACGGGGTCGCCGCCAGGATGGTGAACGTCTGCAGGGCACCCAGCCCGCCCACGAACAGCAGAACCGCAGCGACGGCGCCGGTGAGGATCGCCCAGAAGATCACCAGCGGCTTCCAGGGCTCCTTACGACCGCGACTCGACAGCGTCCCGAGCACGAGAGCGCCCGCATCCTCCCCGCTGACGAAGAACACGGCTGTGAGCACCAACACTACGAGAGGCGAGCCGATGAAGAACGGATATTGCTGCAACGCCGCGAAGAAGCCGGCCGCCGCACTGCCGGTGCCGGCGATGTCGACACCGTTCAGCTGCAGGTGCAGCTCCGTGCCGCCGAAGACGACGAACCACAGGATGCTGACCCCCGTCGGCACCAGAAGCACGCCGAGAATGAACTCACGTATGGTGCGGCCGCGGGAGATCCGGGCGATGAAGGTGCCTACGAACGGGGGTCCAGGAGATCCACCACGCCCAGTAGAAGATCGTCCAGCTCGCCAACCAGTCGTCGCCGCCGAACACCGCCGAGTGGAAGCTCATCGGTACGAGATCGGTACGAGATCGGTCAGATAGGCGCCGATCGACGACGGCAACAGGTTCAGGATGAAGACGGTCGGGCCGACCACAAAGACGAACACGACCAGGAGGGCCGACAGCACCATGTTGGTGTTACTCAGCCACTTGATGCCTTTCGCCACCCCGCTCGCCGCGGAGAACACGACCCCCACGGTCAGCACGCAGATAATGATGATCGGCACGACCGTTCCGGGATCCTCCTCGAATTGGCCGGAACCAAGCAGTGAGACACCGGCCGCGATCTTCAGTGCGCCCAGCCCGAGCGATGTCGCCGAATCGAACTGGGTGCAGATGATCGCCAGGATGTCGATCGGCTTGCCCCAGCCCTTGCCCTCGATCCGTTCCTTGCCGAACAGGGCCTGGAACGGAGCGCTCATCAGGTTGCCGCGGCCCATCCGGTAGGTGGAGTAGGCCAAGGCCAAGCCGACCACCGAATAGACCGCCCACGGATGCAGACCCCAGTGGAAGCAGGTGTACGCCATGGCCGCGTTGGCAGCCTCCGGGCTGTTCGCCGGCGCGTCGACGAACGGTGGCGGCGTCGCCAGGTGGATGACCGGCTCGTACACGCCGAAGAACATCAGACCGATCCCCATGCCTGCACTGAACATCATCGACACCCAGGAGACTGTCGAGAACTCGGTGCTCTGCCCCTCTCGGGAGAGCGGAATGCTGCCGTACCTCCCGAAGGCCAGCACCAACGATGCCGAAACGGTGCCCACGGTCTCGGTGAACAGCACCCCGACCAGACAGATCGCCACGACGATGCCGGCGGAAACGCCGAAACCGTTTTGTCGATGGTGGCCAGGCCCTCTCGGTGCGGTTCACTGACCGCGTCCCCGAGCTCCGACTCGATACCATCTGCTGAATCCTTGGACATATCGCTCCTCGGTGATCGAACACCCGTCGATCGGACAGTTCCCGTCACGTCACTGTCGCCGAAGGTGCGAGCAGAAAACTGCTTGCGGCTCGCCTAAACGCGACGCGGATGGCGCGGCGATTACTATCGTGGCCGCTATGGCTGACCTCGGAGAATTCGAACCGGCCCAACCGGCCCAACCGGCCCTCTACACCGGCAAGGGCGATTCCGGCCGCACCACCTCCGGCCGGCACGGCGACGTGGCCAAGACCGACGTGCGTGTCGCCGCCTACGAAGCCTGCGACGAGGCCAACGCGGCCGTCAGCTTGGCCATGGCTGCCGGTGGCCTGCCCATCGAGGTGACCAGTACGCTCGCCAGCGTGCAGAACGACCTGTTCGATTTGGTGGCCGACCTGTCCGTGCCCCTCGACGACCCTGAGCCGGCACCGGCACGCATCCGCGAGTCGCACCGTGTCCGGCTCGAGCGTGCCGTCGATCACTTTGCGCAGCAGGCCGCCGACCTGAGCGGCTTCGTACTCCCCGGCGGGACGGTCGCAGCCGCACTGCTCTACCAGGCGCGTGGCGTCGTGCGCCGTGCCGAGCGAGCGGTGTGGGTTGCCATCGACCTGCACCCGACCTCCGTGGACCCGCTCACCGCTCGGTACCTGAACCGGCTGTCGTCCCTGATGTTCGTGCTGGCCCGGGGAGCCAACGCCGAGCACGGCGACGACCGTCCGGAAACGGGCGCCGGCGGCGCCTGACGGTGCTGCTCGCCGAGATCGGCGACGCGGCCGCGCACGTAACCTCCGACCGGACCGCAGGCGAGCCGCGGGCGGCAGCACGATGAGCACGAGTACCAGTACCAGCACCAGCACCAGCGCCAGCGCCATGAATCCCCCGGCGGATGCGTCGACGGTCGACGGTCAGCGGTGGACGGTCAGCGGGTGACCGTCAGGAAGACGTCGCCCGACTCGAGCTGGGCGCCGGCCGTGACGGCATCCGCCAGCGTGATGTTCTCCGCCTTCTGTTCGAGGATGATCACCGGCACGATCGGGTTGCGCCCGGTGGCCTCGATCGCCGACACGTCCCAGGTGACGATGATGTCGCCGGCAGAGACGTGGTCGCCCTGTTGTGCGAGCAGGGTGAAGCCCTCGCCGTGCAGTTCGACGGTGTCGATACCCAAATGCACAAGCACACCCAGACCGTCGGGGGAGACGATCACGTAGGCGTGCGGGAACACCTTGAGCAGGGTGCCGCTGATCGGGGCGATGGCGTCGACCACGCCGCGCGGCGGGTCGATCGCGGCGCCCGGGCCCACGATGGCCTGGGCGAAGGTGGGGTCGGGTACCTCGGCGAGCGGCACGGCGCGGCCGGGCACGGGGGAGAGAACGATCACAGCAGGTCCTCGATGTCCTCGGCCAGGTTGTCGGCCTCGGGGCCCACGACGACCTGCACAATGGTGCCGGAACGGAAGACACCGTGCGCTCCGGCGGCCTTGAGCGCCGCCTCGTTCACGACCGCGGGGTCGGTCACCTCGGTGCGCAGGCGAGTGATGCACGCCTCGATTTCGACGATGTTGGTTTTTCCGCCGAGGGCGGCCAGGATCTGCGCGGCTTTGCTAGTCATCTTCTGTTCCTTCTGTGGTGGGCACTGCGACGGGCTCATCGACTGCGATTCGATCGAAGGCTCGGGCCGCACTCGGTGTTGACAAGTGGGGTGCCCTGCCTTCATGATCTAACTATTGGATCGTACCAGTACGGACCACTCAGTGGAAGTGGTACTACACCACTCGGGCTCGACGCCGACCGAACCGATCAACAAGTGAAAGGCAACGCCATGAGCCAGACTCAGGAGGAGAGCTCAATGCTCGCAGCCGGGCCGGTGTCCAAGCAAACGCAACTGCGCTCGATCCTGCAGGATCTGGTCGAGGAGACCCTGGCTCCACACGCCGCGATTCCGCCCGAGCGCAAGCTGATGGCGAAATACGGCGTCAGCCGGTCGACCGTGCGGGAGGCCATCCGTCAGCTGGTCGAGGAGGGTCTGCTCTACCGCATCCAGGGCAAGGGCACCTTCGTGGCGGGCGAGCGCGTGCAGAGCGATCTGCACCTGGCCTCCTTCACCGAGGACATGCGCCGCCGCGGTCTTGTTCCGGCAACACTCCTGCTGGCCACCGCGCTGATCGAGGCACCGCTCGATGTGCGGGCGGCACTCGGCCTCGGCGCGGGCGCCCGGGTGCAGGTCGTCGAACGGCTCCGGCTGGCCGGCGGCACCCCGATGGCCCTCGAACGCGGCTACTATCCGGCGGAGCTGCTGCCGAATCTTGGCGAGCAAGACCTCACCCGCTCCCTGTACGCGACGTTCGCGACCGAATACGGCCTGCGCATCGACAACGCCGAGCAGGCGGTCTGGGCGGATGCTGCCGGTCCCCAACTCGCGGAGACGCTGGGCGTCACCGCGGGGGCGCCGCTCATCGTCTTCCGGCGCACCTCGTCGGCGGGGTCAGCCGCCATCGAGTACGTCACGTCCTGGTACCGCGGTGATCGCTACCAGATTCACATGACCCTGAATCTCCGGCACCAGCTCTGATCTCCGGCCCGGCATGAGACCGGGCCCCACACACCACACCCATCACAGGAGGAATTCATGTCCAGCATCACCGAAGACGCCGGGACGCGACGAAAAATACCGGGCCTCGGCCAGGCTCAGCGAGTCGGCCGCAGCCTTATGTTGCCCATCGCGGCGTTGCCTGCCGCCGGGCTGCTTCTCCGCATCGGTCAGCCTGACCTGCTCGGCGCCATTCCCGGCTTCGAAACGGGCGGAGCCGTCATCGCCTCGGCGGGCGGGGCGCTGTTCGGTGCCCTCCCGTTGCTCTTCGCGGTCGGCGTCGCGATCGGCTTCGCGAAGAAGTCCGACGGCTCGACCGCCCTCGCGGCCGTGGTCGGCTATCTCGTCTTCTCCAAGGTCGGTGAGGCGATGTCGCCTCTCGTACTGGGGCTGCCGGCCAAGGGTGACCCCCAGGTTCTCGTCGATTACAGCGTGCTCGGCGGCATCCTGATGGGTATCGTATCTGCGGTGCTCTGGCAGAAATATCACCGCATCTCCTTGCCCAGCTATCTCGCCTTCTTCGGTGGCCGACGCTTCGTCCCGATCATCACCGCCGTGGTGGCGCTCGCACTCGGCGTTCTCCTCAGCTTCGTCTACCCGGCCTTCGCCGGCGGATTGACGGCCTTCGGCGATGTCGTCACCTCCAACGACATCTGGGGCGGCTTCCTGTACGGCACCACCAACCGGTTGCTCATCCCCGTGGGGCTGCACCACATTCTCAATTCCGTGGTGTGGTTTGTGATCGGCGACTACAACGGCGCCAGCGGCGACATCGCGCGGTTCTTCGCCGGCGACCCCACCGCCGGAACCTTCATGACCGGGTTCTTCCCGATCATGATGTTCGCCCTGCCCGCCGGAGCCCTCGCCATCTGGCATGAGGCGAAGCCGTCCCAGAAGAAGATCGTCGGCGGCATCATGCTCTCCGGTGCCCTCACCGCCATGCTCACCGGCGTCACCGAGCCCCTCGAGTTCTCGTTCATGTTCGTGGCGTTCCCCCTCTTCGTCATCCACGCGTTCCTCACCGGGACGTCGATGGCTCTGGTGAACGCACTGGGCATTCGCGACGGTTTCAGCTTCAGCGCGGGTCTGTTCGATTACGTGCTCAACTTCGGCCTCGCCGAGAAACCGCTCCTGCTCATCCCGATCGGGCTGGCGTATGGCGCGATCTACTACTTCCTGTTCCGCTTCGTGATCCGCAAGTGGAATCTGAAGACCCCCGGCCGCGGCGACGACGAGGTGCCCGACGCCAGTGCGCCGGACTCCGCCTCCTCGACGTCGGTCTAGTCCACACAATCCAGAATCTGGAGCACGAATAATGGCTGAAGTAGTTTTTGTTGACAGTGAGGCCGCGGCGGGAACGCTCGCGGCGGCATCCATTCGCGCACTCATCACCCGGAAGCCCGACGCGGTGCTGGGTCTGGCCACCGGCTCGACCCCGCTCTCGGTCTATGCGGCGCTCGCCGCGTCGCTGGCGGAGAACCCGATGGACGTCTCTCGGGTGCGCGGCTTCGCACTGGACGAGTACGTCGGCTTGCCGGCCGACCACCCGGAAAGCTACCGCTCCGTGATCACCCGCGACGCCGTCGTGCCGATCGGTCTCACCCCCGGGAACATCCAGGTGCCGAACGGCGACCTGGCCACAATTGAGACCGCGGGCGTCGACTACGAGGCAGCCATTCGCGCCGCCGGCGGCATCGACGTGCAGATTCTCGGCATCGGCCGTACCGGGCACGTCGGGTTCAACGAGCCGGGGTCGTCGTTCGCGTCGATCACGCGCATCAAGACCCTCGCCGAGAAGACCCGCGTCGACAACGCGCGGTTCTTCGCATCCCCCGACGACGTGCCGATCCACTGCATGACGCAGGGTCTGGGCACCATTCTGCGGGCCCGGCACCTCATTCTGCTGGCCTTCGGCGAGGAGAAAGCGGATGCCATCGCCGCCGCCGTCGAGGGACCGATCACGTCGAGCAAGCCGGGATCCGTCATCCAGCTGCACCCGCATGTGACGGTCATCGTCGACGAGGCCGCCGCCTCCCGGCTCGAGAACCTCGCCTACTACAAGTACGCCTGGGCCAACAAGCACGCCTGGCAGGGGATCTGACGCGCCGCGATTCCTGACGCGTTTCCTCACCCCGTTTTCTGCAACTCACTGACTCCTGGAGACACCCTCATGACCCCGCCCGCACCCACCCCGGTCGACTCGATGCTCCTCGCTGCCCGGGCCGTGATCGCACCCGATGCGGTGCACACGCCGGGGTGGGTGGACATCCGTGCGGGACTGATCGTGGCGTGCGGCGCGGGCGAGCCGCCCCGCGCGCCCGACCACGTCTTCGCGGAGAGCACCCTGGCGCCCGGCTACGTCGACATCCACACGCACGGCGGCGGCGGCAGCAGCTTCAACGACGCCGACACCGACGCCGCCGTGGCGCGGATCACCGCGACCCACCGGGCTCACGGCACGACCACGATGATGGCCAGTCTCGTCACCGGTCCCCTTGACACATTCGAGCGCACCGTGGCAGCCCTGGCCGGGCTGGTCGAACGGGGAGTGCTGGCCGGCATCCATCTGGAGGGCCCGTGGCTGAGTCCGGTTCACCGCGGGGCCCACGACGAGAGCTTGTTGCGCGAGCCTGATACTGAGACCGTCGACCGGTTGATGCGGGCGGGGCGAGGCACCGTGCGCATGGTCACCATCGCGCCTGAACTGGAGGGCGGGCTCGCGGCCGTGACGCAGATCGCGGGCCACGGGGCCGTGGCCGCGATCGGGCACACCGACGCGAACTACGACCTGACGCGGCAGGCGATCGCGGCGGGGGCCACGGCAGGAACGCACGTATTCAACGCGATGCGGCAGATTCACCAGCGTGAGCCCGGCCCGGCTCTCGCGTTGCTTGAAGACCCGAACGTCTTCGCCGAGCTCATCGCCGACGGCGTGCACCTGCATCCGGCCGTCGTGCGGTTCATCATCGAAAGCCCGTCGCGGCCCGTCTTCGTCACGGATGCCATGGCCGCTGCCGGCGCGGACGACGGCGCCTACAAGCTCGGCGGCCTCGACGTGAGCGTCGCCAACGGCGTGGCGCGCCTGGCCGACGGCACGATCGCCGGCAGCGTGCTGACCCTGAGCGAAGCCGTGCGCTACGCCGTGCACACCGCCGGAGTGCCGTTGGCCGTCGCGGTGCGGGCGGCCACCCAGAACCCGGCCGACATGATCGGCCTCCCCGACCGCGGTCGCCTCGCCGCCGGCCTCCGCGCCGACCTGATCGTGCTCGACGCGGGCCTGTGTGTCACGGCGACGATGCAGGCCGGGGTCTGGTGCGCGCGGTAGCTCGTCCGTGTTCCGACTCCCCGTTCGTTCCCCTGACCCATTCCCCCGCCCAGCCCCTAACGAATTCGACGGAGATTCTCGCCAAAACGTGCCTGAAAGTGCCTTTTTCGGGCGTTTGAGCCAAAATCTCCGTCGAATTCGTTCGGGCGGCGGGCGGCGGGCGGCGGGCGGCGGGCGGCGGGCGGTGTGGAACGGGCGCCGGCGCGGCGGGCGGCAGGCAAACCCCTACCCCGGGCGCCGCTACACCCCGAAAGCCATCCGTACCCCGAGCGAGAGCATCACGACGGCGATGAAACCGTCGAGGATGCGCCACGAACGCGGGCGGGCGAAGAACCGCCGCAGATGGCGGGCACCGAAGCCGAGGCTGAAGAACCACACGAAGCTGCCCGTGATGGCGCCGGCGCCCCACCACCAGCGGGCGGCCTCGCCCTGCTGGTTGGCGACCGACCCGAGGAAGATCAGGGTGTCCAGGTAGACGTGCGGGTTCAGCCAGGTGAGTGCGAGCATGGTCGCCACCGCCACCTTGGTGCCGATCGGGGTCGGCGAAGCATTCGCCACCAGGGAGCCCGGTTTGAAGGCCCGTACGGCGGCGAACACCCCGTAGGCCAGCAGGAACGCGGCCCCGACAACCCGGATCACGATCAGCGCCACCGGGGTCTGTTCCACCAGCAGGCCGATGCCGAGGATTCCCGCGAAGATGAGCGCGGCATCCGAGATGGAACAGATCAGCACCGCCGGCAGGATGGTGCGCGTGCGCCCCTCGATCCCGAGCCTCAGAACATAGGCGTTCTGGGCGCCGATCGCGACGATCAGGGCGAGTCCGGTGCCGAACCCGAGCAGCGCGGGGAGGAGGGTGGTGGCGAGGTCCATGGTGGCAAATCTAGGAGGCGCTCAACACGCAGTACAGCTAAACCTTCGAAGCATACCTAAGCGAGGCTAATGATGGCGTTCCAGCTGGACCACCTGCACACCCTGGTTGCGCTCGTCGAGGAGGGCACGTTCGAGGCGGCGGCGCAGCGGCTGCGGCTGACGGCATCCGCTGTCTCGCAACGGGTCAAGGCCATGGAACAGGATGCCGGTCAAGTGCTGGTCCAGCGGGTGAACCCGGTTCTGCCCACCGTTGCCGGCGACATCGTGCTGCGGCATGCGCGGCAGGTGCAGTTGCTCGAGAGCGACGTGGCCACCGAGCTCGGCGCGGGCCTGCAGACGGGCGGCCGCACCTCGCTGGCGCTGGCGGTCAACGCCGATTCCCTGGGCACCTGGCTCCTGGATGCGCTCGCCGCCGTGCCCACCGACAGCGGCGCTGTCTTCGATATCTACCTTGAGGAGCAGGAGTACACCACCTCGCTGCTGCGTTCAGGTGCCGTAATGGCGGCGGTCACCTCCACGGCGGAGGCGGTGCAGGGGTGCAGCTCGGCGCGGCTGGGCTCGATGCGCTATCGGGCTGTGGCCAGCCCCCGGTGCGTCGAGGCCTGGCTGGGCGGTGTGGCAAGCACCGCCGGGCCAGACACCGCCGGTCCTGACCTCGCCGGGCTCGACACCGCCCCGATGGTCAACTTCGACCGTCGCGACGACCTGCAGCACCGGTTCCTGCGCAGCATCGGCGGCCGGGCCGCGGATGTCCCGCGTCACCACATCCCCACCTCGGCCGACTTCGCCCGTGCGGTGGTGCTCGGCCTGGGCTGGGGGCTGCTGCCCGAGCAGCAATGCCTCACCGAGATCGGCGACGGCCGGCTCGTGGAACTGGCCCCGGGGCATCCGATCGACGTGGTGCTCTACTGGCAGCGCTGGAACATCGCCTCCCGGCTGCTGGACCAGGTGACGGATGCCGTGGGCCGCGTCGCGGCGGCCAGTCTCTACCCGTAGGGCCTCGCCGAGCCGCCCGGCGAGGCGGGCGTCGCTGCCGACAATCCCTCCCCAAAAATACTTTGACCAGCTTGTTCGAGCCACTGAGAAACCCTCAAAGAATGTCAGTGGTACCCCGTAACGTGAGTGCCATGACCCCCTCGGTGAGCACCCCACAGGCGCAGCTCGGCTCGCGTTTCGACGCGATCGCCGCCGTCGACCGGGGTCTCGCGCGTGGGTTCGCGCAGCGGGCCGACATGATCGATGAGGCCCGCCGCTTCAGCGATAAGTTTGCCGCAAAAACACCCCGCCGAGCGGGTGCCCGGTGGGACCCCGACGAGATCGCCCGGCGTGAATTCTCCAGCGAACTGGCCTGCACCCTGCGCATCCCCGAACCCACCGCAGTGAGCCTGATCGCCGAGTCCCGGTCCCTGGCCGAAGACCTCCCCGGCACCCGGGCGGCGCTGCAGGCCGGGGAGATCAGCTACCGTCACGCCCAGGTGCTGATCGGGCAGGCCTGCTCGGTGCCCGAAGCGGCGCTACCCGCCTTCGAGGAGGCGCTGCTGCCGGCCGCGCGCACCCTGACGGCGGCCAAGCTCAAGCACAAGGCCCGCGTGCTCCGCGAGCGCCTGCACCCGGAATCCATCACCGCCCGGCGAGAGAAATCCTTCGCGGAGCGCACCTCCTATCTTCAGGCGGAACCCGACGGCATGGCGACCCTGACCGTGACCACGAGCGCCGACACCGTGCACGCCATCTTCGCCCGAGCGAACGACGCCGCCCTCAGCCTGATGGGGCCGGGGGAGCAGCGCTCCCTCACCCAGGTGCGCACCGACGTGATCAGCGACCTGCTGATCGACGGTGTGACCCCGTCGGGCATCGGCAAGGGCATCCGCGCCACGGTTCAGATCACCGTCCCGGTGATGACGCTCCTCGGCCACAGCGAAGAACCCGGCTACCTCGAGGGTTACGGGCCGATCGACCCCGACACAGCCCGCGACCTGGCCTCGCGAGCGCCGAGTTTCACGCGCATCCTGACCCATCCCGAGACGGGGATCGTGCTCTCGGTCGGCCGCGAACGGTACAAGGTTCCGAAGGCGCTCCGGCGGTTCCTCCGATTACGCGACGAAACCTGCCGCTTCGCCGGCTGCAACCAGCCGGCCCGCACCGCCGACCTCGACCATACCCATGAGTGGCAAGACCTCGGCCACACCGCCCACAACAACCTGGCCCATCTCTGCCCGGGCTGTCACGCGCTGAAGACCGAGACCGGGTGGACGGTGAAACAAGAACCCGGCGGCATCCTCACCTGGAATTCACCGTCCGGACGCGAGTTCGTGACGGAGCCGGCCACCCGGATCGCCCCACCGGGTGCGCCCCCGACAACTCCCCGAACGTCCAGACCCGCTCGGCCGCCACTGCCCGACGAGGCGCCGTTCTGACCGGCACGGCTCTGACCAGAACGGATGCCTGACCGCCCCTAGTAGCGATACCTCGCCGCGATCGGGTCGCGTTGGCGGGGGAGCATCCGAGCTGTGTTGGGAGGCGCAGTCTGGGCGTAATCCTTGAAGCATTGCGCGTCCTTGGAGCATTGCGCGTCGCTGGTTACGCTCGCACAGATTCATCGCTCGAGCCCGGTGGGCTCGCACGGCACACGAGGAGGCAGGTTCACATGAGCGACAAAGTGACACGCGACGTGCTGAATAACTTTCTGGATGCCTTCAACCGGCATGACCTGGACGCCATCATGGGCTACTTCGCCGACGACTGCGTCTTCTACCTGCCGGGGGTGCGAAGCCGCGCGGCGACCGGTTCGTGGGCAAAGAGGCGGTCAGGGCCGGGCTCGCCAAGCGCTTCGAGGGCATCCCCGATGTGTACTACGGCGACGGCCGGCACCGGGTGGGCAACGACGGTGTCAGTGACGGCGTCGGCGTCGGGGTGTCCGAGTGGACGCTGACCGGAACCTCGAACGCGGGCCAGCAGATCGAGGTGCGCGGGCTCGACCTGCTCGAGTTCCACGAGCACGCCAAGATCACCCGCAAAGATTCCTTCTGGAAGATCGTCGAGTGACGTGAGGGCCCAGCCCGCCATGGATGCCCCCGTCGCGTATTCTCGACAGCGACGCACTCCCCGGAAAGGTTCCATGCCCAGCCCTAAACAGCCAGCCGTGCCGCGCATCGACGTGGAACGCCACCAGCGGGCCCTCCTTGCGGCGGCGGCCGACGTGCTCGCCCGCGACCCCGACTCCTCGATGGCGGATGTCGCGCAGGCCGCGAACCTGACCCGCGCCACCCTCTACCGCCACTTCAGCAACCGGCAGACCCTGCTCAAGGCGATCCAGGCGGAGGCCCTCACCCGCGCGTCGGAGACCCTCTTCGCGTGTCGCCTCGACGACGGGAACGCGCTCGAGGTGCTCCGGCGCGTCATCGGCGCGCTGGGCAAGCACGGGATGCGCTTCCGCATCATCCTGATGAAGGCGTCGGACGCCAGCCCGCGATTCCTCACCCAGCGCGACCAGGTGCTCGCCCCCGTGGTCGACGTCGTCAAGCGCGGTCAGCTCGAAGGCGACATCCGTTCCGACCTGTCACCGGAGTGGATCGTCACGGCCATGGCCTCCCTGCTCATCGCCGCCGTTCGGGCCGCGCCGACCACGAAGCACTCCGACGCCGACGTGTCCGACCTCATCTTCCGCACCCTGGTCGGCGGCATCGCGACCGACAACAAGACGACTGACAACAAGATGACCGACAACAAGACGACAGGCAACAAGAACTCCCAGGCACAAAACTAGACAACGCTGTCTCATTTCATTTAGTCTCAGATCAGCAGCCCGAATGGTGCTGCCGGACTCGATGAACCGTGATGGGACTCTCCGTGCTCTCTGCACTCGCTCGCATATCAACCCGCTACCGCTGGATCGTGGTCGGACTGTGGCTGGTGCTGCTCCTCGGCGCCCTGGTCGGCAGCCGGGCGATCGGCGGCACCTTCAGCAACGACCTCACCCTCGCCGGCACCGACTCGCAGGCCGCCTACGACACCCTGCGCGAGCAGTTCCCGGAACTGTCCGGTGACGGCATGCAGGCCATTGTGCACAGCACGGATGCCGCGGAGCCCGTCACGTCTCCGGCCACCCGCACCGCGGTGGAGGGGGCCGTGGCCGAGCTGGCCGCCCTCGACGGTGTCGCCGCCGTGCGCTCACCGTACGACCCTCCGCAGCCGATGGTCTCCGAAGACGGAATGACGGCGATGGTGACCATCCAGTTCACCGAGCGGGCCAAGGACTTCCCCGACGAGACGCTGGCCGAGACGCAGGCGGCCTTCGACGGCGTGCAGGATGCCGGGGTCCAGGTCGAATTCGGCGGCCCCGCCGCCCAGGCCGAGTCCGGGCCGTCGGGAAGCGAGGTCTACGGGTTGCTCGCCGCCGCCCTGGTGCTGCTCCTGGTGTTCGGCTCCGTCTTCGCGATGCTGGTCACCCTGGTCAGCGCACTGATGGCCCTCGGCATCGGGCTCGCCTCGATCACCATGATCGCATCGACGGTGACCATCGGCACGTCCGGTCCGATCGTGGCCGCCATGATCGGCCTGGGCGTGGGCATCGACTACGCCCTGCTGATCGTCACCCGGCACCGTGAGGGGATGTCCCAGGGCCTGGCCCCGAACGCATCCATCGAGGCGGCCATGACCACCGCGGGCCGTTCCGTTCTGGTGGCCGGCGCCACGGTGATCATCGCCATCCTCAGCCTCTACTCCATCGGCATCCCGTTCGTCTCCTCCCTCGGGCTGGCCAGCGCCATCGTGGTAAGTGCCACGATGCTCGCCGCCGTCACCCTGCTGCCGGCGCTGCTGGCCATCTTCGGCACCAACCTGGACCGCGTGCGGGTGCGCAAGCTCCGCAAGAAGACGGCCGTGACGAATGCCGCGACGGATGCCCCGAGCACCTCCCACCCGCGGCCCGCCTCCGGCTGGCGCGGCTGGGTCGGCGGCATCCAGCGTCGGCGCTGGGTCTCGGCGCTCGCCGCCGTGCTCGTGCTGGCGATTCTCGCCCTGCCGCTGCTGTCCCTTCGCCTCGGCACCGCTGACGGTGGATCCCAGGCCGCCGACACCACCCAGCGCAAGGCCTACGACCTCATCGTCGACGGCTTCGGCGCCGGGTGGGCGGGCCCGCTCCTGGTCACGGTCGACTTCGGCGCCGACTCCACGCCGCCCGAGAGCCAGGCCGCAAGCATGGCCGTGCACACGCAACTGGCGGCAACGGATGGCGTCAGCGCGGTCACACCCCCGCGGCTGGCCGAGAACGGAACGACCGCGCTGTTCACCGTGATCCCCACCAGCTCGCCGGATGACGCCGCCACCGAAACCCTCGTGCACGACCTGCGCGACACCGTGCTGCCGGCCGCGGCACCGGATTCTGCCGCCCACGTCGGCGGGGCAACGGCGACCAGTATCGACCTGGCCGACACGCTCCTGGCGCAGATCGGCTGGTTCATCCTGATCGTCGTCGTGCTGGCCTTCATCGTTCTGCTGATCGAGTTCCGGGCGCCGTTCATCGCGGCCATGGCCGTCATCATGAACCTGTTCGCGGTCGGCGCCGCCTACGGCCCGGTCGTCGCCGTGTTCCAATGGGGGTGGTGGCCCGCCGGCCTGCTCGGGGTGTCCTCCGGCCCGGTGGAATCGTTCGTTCCGGTGATGCTGTTCGCGGTGTTGTTCGGGCTGTCCACCGACTACACCGTGTTCCTGCTCAGCCGCGTCAAGGAGGAGCTCGCCCGCACGGGAGACGCCGACCGGGCGGTGCGTGACGGCCTGGCCGCGACGGCCCGGGTGATCCTGGCCGCGGCATCCGTCATGGTCGTCGTCTTCGGCAGCTTCATTCTCAACGACCAGCGCACCGTGACCATGTTCGGCTTCGGCCTGGCGATGTCCGTCGCCGTGTACGCGCTCGTCGTGATGCTGGTGCTCGTGCCGGCGCTGCTCGCGATCGCGGGCCGCGGAGCGTGGGGGCGCCCGAAGCGCCGGTCGTCGGCCGATGCGGAGGCCGGCCCCGATGGTGGGACGGGCTCCGGAGCAGCAGGACTGACCAGGGTGTTGGTGCAGAAATAGCCGCGTGACGGATGCCGAGGCGCACCCTGTGGAAACTGGCTTACGTTCTACCGTGCGCCAGGCTGCCCTACATTTTCCTGAAGATCCCCAGGTCCGCGTCACGTGGGACGGCCTGCCCGTTCTGGGGATGTAGCCAGCGGTGCCACGCCCGCTAGATTCGGCCCGGGTGGAGTCTTCACGATCAACACCAAGCACCATCCAGGCGCCGCATTACTGATGCTTCACCGCGAAAAATGGAGATCGATTGTCAAGCAGAGATACACAGGCGCCGTGGCATTCAGGACGACGGGTTGTTGAGACCGCTCTCGTTTTGTGCCTGATCCTCCCTCTTTCGGCGTGCTCAGGTTCGCGTCCGAATATACGAGAGGAGGCAATGTTTGAGGCCAGGATCACCATAGAGAAGGTCTCCGCCCTAGCCATCGAAAGCGCCATTGGCCACAACTTCGACAGCTACTTGGATGCGGTGTCCACAGGAGACGTCTGGCCCAAGCCGGCGTTCGCCACAATCCGCGAAGACACAGATGAACAGACACCCGGTTGGGCTCGCGGAGCGGCGTTCGGCGCGGTAGTCGATCGATCAATGTCCTACCCGAAGGTGCTGGTTAGCTACGCCGCATCGGGGCAAAGCTCCACCGGAAGTGGATTCAATTCGAGGGTTGCCAACGTGTTGGTCTGCGTCAGCATCGAGGTCGAGTTCGTGGGCGACCGGGTTGATGTCTATATGCCCCCTTCTATCGCTGCCGTGGAATGTCCCGCCGACGTACAAAAATACTTCGGCGGGAACGAATTGGTCACGCTTGACGAGGTGTTCGCCGCATCTCCATGACGTTAGCGGCGGCTCAAAGTCACCGACTTTCGATAGCGCCAACCGCCACGGTGGCTGAAGACGGCTGTGAGGGGTCGCAAATCGACCTTCCTGAGTCGATTGAAGGTCGATTTGTGACCCCTCACGGCTTCGGTAGGGCGAATCAGGAGCCTCCGAATCGGTGTGAAGTCTGTTCCGGACCTGGAGCAGGCATCCATATTCACTGCCGGGACACCCCCACTGGGGACAAAAAAGCAGGCCAAGGCCCTCTTTTGCGGCGCGCCCCCACCTAGGCTTGAACTTTGCAGTAAAGCCAATCAGTTGGGGGACTGAAGCGTGAGTTCGGATAATGTGTTGCTCGCAACGGGGGCGCTGGTCGTGGCGCACTGCGGGATCCTGATGGGCACGGTGTGTCTGCCGTTCGCGGCGTCGTTCCTCCTGGACGGAATCGTGCAGCTTCTGCGAGGCGACGGCCCGAAGCTGTTCCTGGGCAGCCTGGGCCTGGTGGTTCTGCTTGCCGGTGCCGGATACGCCCTGTGGCAGTTCGGAGCCGGCTACCCCGGAGTGGAAATGGAGAGGCCGGCCCTCATGGTCACGGTTTCCCTCTACCTGGTCGCGGTCTCCACTGTGCTGGCGCTGATCGGGTTCGTGCTGCGAACGGTGAGGCTCCTCCGGGACGCCCGGCGGGAGGCGGACAGGCTGCAGTACATGCGGATGTCTCCCCTGTGACGCCGGCTGAGCACCGCGCTGCCTCGGACTGACCGGCTCGTCTCGACCCTCAGTCGCGGAAGGCGATCGCCAAAGCCCGATCGGCCTCGACACTCGCCCGGTGAAGTTCTTGATTAGCGGCCATTTCGGGGCGACGGCGGATGATGAGCCAGGCGATGCCGAGCCCGATGAACCACACCGGCGTCACGACCAACGCCTGCAGCGTATCCGTCTTCTGGGTGAGCGCCCAGATCAGGAATACGAAGAACGCGAGCAGGACATAACTCATGTACACGCCGCCGGGCATTTTGAACTTGGATGCTGCGTGCAGCGCCGGGCGGCGCTTGCGATACACGATGTAGCTCACCACGATGATGGTCCACACGAAGATGAACAGCACCGACGCCATTGTTGTCACCACGGTGAACACGGCCATGATCGATGAACTCGAATACAGCAGCACAGCCGATATGAGCAGGAACATGCACGAGAACAGCAGGGCGTTGGCCGGCACTTTGTGGCGGGTCAGACGTTGGAACCGCCCCGATGCCGTGCCCTCGACCGACAGCCCGAAAAGCATTCTGGATGTTGAATACAGACCGGAGTTCGCTGAGGATGTCGCGCTCGTGAGCACGACGAAGTTGATCACGGCCGCGGCCCCGCCGAGCCCTGCGAGGGCGAACATCGCCACGAACGGGCTCACATCGGCGCGGACCTCACGCCACGGCGTGACCGTCATGATCATGATCAAGGCGAGAACGTAGAACAGCATGATGCGAATGGGAATGGAGTTGATTGCCTTGGGAAGGTTCTTCTCCGGGTGCTGCGCTTCGGCGGCCGTGGTGCCCACGAGCTCGACCCCGAGGAACGCGAACACGGAGAGCTGGAAACCGGCGATGAACCCCATCGGGCCGGTCGGGAACATCCCGCCGTCGTTCCACAGGTTGGTGAAACTCGCCGGGGTGCCGTTGGGGGACTGGAACTGAGTGAACACCATCACGAGGCCCACGACGATAAGCGTGACAATTGCCACGATTTTGATCAGCGCGAACCAGAACTCGGTCTCGCCGAACGCCTTGACGCTCGTGAGGTTGAAGCCGAGCAGAATCGTTACCGCCACGAGCGCCGGAATCCATAGCGGCAGATCGGGCCACCAGAAGCTCGTATACAGCGCGATCGCGATCAGTTCGGCGATGGCGGTGACGATCCAGCACACCCAGTACGTCCAGCTCGTGAAGAAGGCGGCCCACGGCCCGAGCAGGTCACCGGCGAAGTCGCTGAACGACTTGTATTCGAGGTTGGAGAGCAGCAACTCGCCCATGGCCCGCATGACGAAGAACAACATGAAGCCGATGATCATATAGACGAAGATCACGGACGGCCCCGCGAGGGAGATCGTCTTCCCCGAGCCCATGAACAGGCCCGTTCCGATCGCACCGCCGATGGCGATGAGCTGGATATGACGGTTCGAGAGCGATCGTGCCAGGTGTGGTTGCGCGTTCGGCGCTGGATGCGTGCTGGTTTTCACTTGCGACATCGGAGATACTTCCTTGTAGTCCAGGCAATGGGCACAGTGTCGGGGTCACCGATCTCTGCAGAAATTGTGGGTCGCGGATGCCGGGGCCGACCGATCAGGCCGTACCCGGCATCCGCGACCAGTGCTGCTAGACCAGCGCGAGCTCGACCTCTGAGACGAGGTCGGTCCAATCCGTGAGCGGTAGGTCGAGGGCGACGCTGACCGAGCGGTTCGCGACCTTTCCGGCGGCGATGTTCAGGCCACCGGCAAGGGCGGCGTCCCGCTCGAATGCTGCACGCACGCCACGGTCGGCAATCGACAAAGCGTAGGGCAGAGTCACGTTCGTCAGCGCGAGGGTCGACGTCTGCGGAACGGCGCCGGGCATGTTGGCGACGCAGTAGAAGATCGAACCGTGCACGGGGAAGGTGGGGTTCTCGTGCGTTGTGGCGTGTGTGCCTTCGAAGCAGCCGCCCTGGTCGACCGCGATGTCCACGAGCACGGAGCCCCGCTTCATGCGCGACACGAGCTCGTTGGTGACGAGCTTGGGGGCCTTGGCGCCGGGGATCAGCACGGAGCCGATCACGAGGTCGGCCTCGGTGACGGAACG
This sequence comes from Cryobacterium sp. TMT2-15-1, assembly GCF_004402345.1. Lineage (NCBI taxonomy): Bacteria > Bacillati > Actinomycetota > Actinomycetes > Micrococcales > Microbacteriaceae > Cryobacterium > Cryobacterium sp. TMT2-15-1. The sequence continues at coordinate 56,451 of NZ_SOGD01000033.1, forward strand.
GTTGATATCGTAGGCGTTCGAGGCGATGGTCTTCAGACGTCCGGCGTACTGGGCGTCGAGTTCGCGCAGGCGGTCGATGTTGATGTCCAGGATGGTGACGTCAGCGCCCATCCCGATGGCCATGGCGGCGGCGTTGGAGCCAGCGACGCCGGCACCGATCACAGTCACCTTGGCGGCCCGCACCCCGGGCACCCCGCCCATCAGCATGCCCGGGCCACCACCCGGTCGGGTCATCGACGCGGCGCCGACCTGAACGGCGAGGCGTCCGGCAACCTCGCTCATCGGGGCAAGCAGCGGCAGTGAACGGTCAGCCTTCTGCACGGTCTCGTAAGCGATCGCGGTCACGCCGGACTCGAGCAGGGCGCTGGCGAGGGCGGGCTCGGCGGCGAGGTGCAGGTAGGTGAAGAGGATCAAGCCCTCACGAAAGTACGAGTACTCGGCCGCGATCGGCTCTTTCACCTTGAGGATCATGTCGGCGCTGGCCCACACCTCGAAGGCGGTCTTGACGATGGTTGCACCGGCGGCTTCGTAGTCGGTGTCAGCGAAGCCGGAGGCGATTCCCGCGCCGGCCTGTACCAGCACGGTGTGGCCGTGAATCTTGGCTTCGTGCACTCCGGCGGCGGTGATGGCCACGCGGAACTCGTTGTTCTTGACTTCGGTTGGAACGCCAATGATCATGGGGAACTCCTGCTTCTTGTAGACGCCTGCTGATCGACTTTGGTCAGCTTTAAAATGATAAACCCGGATTTAAAGGCCGCCCCGGCTCCGCCATGGGGACAACGGAGGCCGAGGGCAACTCCGTCGCGCGGTACACAAGGCAGAAAATTGCCGTTTATACAGGTATTTGTCTTTCCCGAGGCCGGTGGTCAGGGGCGGATTCATCGTGCAGACACCCCGCAGTCGGCTCGACATCTGTAGCGCCCAGGTGCGTCGATCGTCTCCTGACGTCCACGCTGCTCCGTTAGATTGAATCTATGAAAACGGCCGATATTGACCAAGCAGTGGTCAACATCGCCGCGCGAATTGACCGGGCTCTCTCGCTTGAAGACCTCGACGGCGGGCTGCTCGCGTATAGCGCGCATCAACCCACGGCTGACCGAGTGCGCACGAACTTTCTGCTGAGCAAGGTTGTTCCGCCCGATGTCAGCGCCTGGCAGCTCAGCCACGGTATCGCCTCGGCAGTGAAGCCGGTGCCCGTGCCGGCCAACGCCGACCTCGGAATGTTGGGCCGCGTGTGCGTGCCGCTGCTGGCACGTGGATTCCGGGTGGGGTATCTGTGGGTCCTCCAGCTCGACGACGAGCAAACGCCCGAGGTGATTCTGCGTGAGCTGCGGCTCATCCGCCCGGAGATGGACGCCCTCGCAGAGATGCTGCTCAACCGTTCCAGCGCCGATTATAAAGCGCGGCGCACCGACGAGGCCCAATTCCTCGCCGCGTGCTTGGGGGACCGCAATGCCGGCGTGGCGGTGGACGGTTGGCCTGGTGTGCACGGGCGCGGACCCTGGCGGCTCGCCGCGCTGCTCGAGCGTGGTGACAACGCGCAGCGCGACCCCGCCAAGAGCGGCCTGCTGCACCGTCTCGCCGCACTCTATGCCACGCTTGGCATCAATACCGTGCTGTTCTCGGCCGGCACCGAAACGCATGCCGTTCTGCTGCTCCACGACGAGATTGACGGCTTCGACCTGTCCGAGGTTCGAATGCGCTTTGAGTTCGAGGTGTCCCGCCGCGGTGGGCAGGTGGCTGCACCCGCCCTGATCGGGCTGAGCGAGCCCTTCACCGACCTGCGACGGCTGCCCGGTGCCTACTCCGAGGCGCGGAGCGCCGTGCAAGCGGCCAGGGTTGATACCCAGCTCGGCACGCTCGTATCGTTTCGCGCTACCGGGGTCTACCAATTCCTGGCCGTCGCAAGTCGAGACGTGTTGCCGTCCGAGTCAGCGCTCTTCTCCGAACTCCGGGCACTCGACCGAAACGGGGAACTGCTGCCCGTGCTCGAGATGCTCTACGACAAGAACGGGTCCGTGGCCGAGGTCGCAGAGCACCTGCATTTGCACCGAACCAGTATTTACAACCGGCTGGGACGCATCCGTTCCGCATTGGGCGTCGACCCGCTCGGCGGGCAGGCGCGCCTTGAGCTGCACCTAGCCCTCAAGGCCGACCGCTGGGCTGGCCGTCCGCGCCTCTGACGGGCCTGCCCGGATTGGTCTCAGACGTTTCGGTAGACGCGGGGAACGCGGGGACTGATGCGGGTGACCACTTCGTAATTGATGGTGCCGGCGGCCGCCGCCCACTCGTCAACGGATGCGTCGTCGTCGCCGGGGCCGAACAGCACCGCTTCGGCACCGATCACCGACGAGCCGGAGGCCACGAGTGCGGCCTCACCGAGGTCGATGACCATCTGGTCCATGGCGATGCGCCCGACCACGGGATAGGTCACGCCGTTGACTCGCACCGGGCCTCCCGTGGCGATGCGTGGAATGCCGTCGGCGTAGCCCAATGGAATCAGGGCGAGCGTGGTCGGGGCCGTGGTGCGGTAGTTGAGCCCGTAGGAGACGCCCTGTCCGGCGGGAACGTCTTTGCACACCGATACAAGCGTGCGCAAGGTCATCGCCGGGCGCAATCCGAGGTCGTTCGAGGTCTGGTTGGCGAACGGCGACAGGCCGTAGATGGCCAGCCCCGCCCGCACCAGATCGAAGTGCGTGTCGGGGCGGGACAGCGTGCCGGCGCTGTTGGCGAGGTGCCGCAGCATCGGGCTCAGCCCCGCCTCCTGCGCCACAGCAACGGCCGTCGTGAATGCCGCAACCTGTTCGTCGGTCTCGACGCGGTCGGGTTCATCGGCCACCGCGAGGTGCGAGAAGATGCCCACGACGGTCACAGATCCGCTGGCTTCCGCCTGTCGGGCGCGGGCCACGAGGTTGGCCCACTCCGTGGGGGTGCTGCCGTTGCGGCCCAGACCGGTGTCAATCTTGAGATGAATGCGTGCGGTTTTTTGCTGCTGCTGCGCGGCCAGGGCGATGAGCGGCAACTCCCAGCCGGAGCATCCGAGATCAATGTCCGCGGCGATTGCCGCCGCGAAGTCGCTGTCTGTGGTGTTCAGCCAGGCCAGTACCGGCACCGAGATGGCCGCAGCGCGGAGTGCTAGTGCCTCCGATATGTGTGCCACGCCGAGCCACTCCGCTCCCGCCTCGAGCGCCGCGCGAGCGACGGGGAGAACCCCGTGACCGTAGGCGTCCGCTTTGACGACCGCCATCAGCCGGGCTGGGGCGGCGAGCGCAACGAGGTGGCGAACGTTGTGTCTGATCGCGTCGAGGTCGATCACGGCTGCGCGCTCCGGCAGCCGTTCGGTGGGGGTGGGCACGGCTGCTGCTTTCACACGTTGCAGCCTAACCCTCGGGTGGTGCGGCCCTGCGTTCATGGCTGAGCGCACCGGCGAGCGCGGGCCGTTCCTGGGATGCCGCAGGTATCCGCGGTGCAAGAGCACGCTTGCGCTGACCTGAGCGCGCCCGTGACGGGTCGTAAATGACCTCAACCCGGGCGCCATCCCGGTATCCAATCGGCTGGGGGCGGCCTAGCGTTCGCACTGTACGCGTCAACCCCGCTGTCCCCGCACTAGGAGGAGGAATCATGAACGTGAACCGAGCCGGGTCGGCCGGCATCCGTGTGAAGACTGCCCGCGACATCGAGTCGACCGGAGACGCCAGCGCTCTGGACCGGTACCTCATTGACAGTGCTGACTCGGGTGGAGCTATCGCGGTCGTGGAACACCTGCTGGCGCCGCGCACCCTCGCGGCACCGATCCACCGGCACAGCCGGGAAGACGAATACAGTCTCGTGCTTGCCGGGCGGCTCGGAGTCTTCGAGGACGGCGACGAAGTCGTTGCCTCGCCGGGCGACCTGGTCTTCAAGCCGAGGGGTCGCTGGCACACCTTCTGGAATGCCGGCGAAGAGCCTCTGCGGGTGCTCGAGCTGATCGTGCCTGGCGGAATCGAACAGCTCTTCCGCCAGCTGGCCGAACCGGGGGCGAGTACGACGCGGCAACGCTTCCGCCGCTGGCGGCCGAATACGGCGGCGAGGTCGACTTCGAGGCCACCATGCCCCTGATGCAGCGGCACGGGCTCGTCTTCTGAGGCACCGGCGACCCCTCACGACGCTGGTGAGAGACCGGCCGGCTCAGCCTCGCAGGCGAAGCAGTACCGGGCTCGCCGGACTTTTCTGCTCGACCTCAACGACCGAAGACCGAGATTTCAGAAAATCGGAGAACTGGGTGAAGCCGAGCGCCCGCTCCTGAAAAGACGGGTCCATTCGTTTCATCTGGAGCTTCAGCGCCGATGCGTGTTGCCACTCCTGATCGTTCTTCGCCAGCAGCTCCATCGCTCGCAGGAGCAGCGGAGTCGCCGCCTTCCGGGCAGTGGGCGTGGGCGTGGCATCGGTTGTGGGTGCGGGCACCGCGGCCGAAACGGGAGGAAGCGGAGCCACGGATGCGGCGGCATCCGTCTTCTTGGATGGAACCTCCTTGACCGGCGGGATCGGGGGCGCTGGCGGGGTCGGGGCCGAGGGGGTCGACATCGAAATCAGCGTTGCCGCACTCGTGACCCCGGGCAGGGAGTCGTAGTCGGCGAACTCGTCGCAGGCGGCCGCGAGAGTACTACTCGTCGAGCCGGACACGCCGATACCGATGACGTAGCGGCCCAGTCTCCTGCAGCGCTGGGCGAGCGGGACGTAGTCGGAATCCCCGGCGACGATGACGACGTGGGTGAGGTCGGTGAGCCGCAACACGTCCTCGACGACGTCGATGGCCAACCGGATATCCGCGCCGTTCTTCAGCGACGAAACGGTCGGGAACAGTTGCGTCAGGTCGACAGCGCGGTCGGTGAGCTGGCGCTGGTACCTCGCGTTGACCGCCGCCGACCAGTCGGCGTAGGCGCGACTGACCACGACTGACCCGAACGACGACGCATAGTCCAATACGGCGCCCATATCGATCATGGCCTGGTGGATGCGCGCGGTCACCTCAGCGTCGGTCCTGGGGTTCGACGACACGTGATTGCGCGCCTTGTCTTTGGCGAACTGGTTCTTGCCGTGCAACTGGTTGTAGCGCGAGATGACGATGTTGTCGAAGTCCAGGTAGACGCCGACTCGTTCGCGGGACTGCTCAGCCATCCGTTGCTCCTCATTGGGTCGATGCCGGTGACGAGCATCGCGCCAGTCCCCCCGCCAGTCAGTCTCTCAGAGTTGGGTGGCTGGCGTTGCGAGCCCGTTCTGGGGATGCCGCCCTCGCGAGACCAGACCACACCAACCGCTAGATTCAACGCGGGGGAACGGGGGAACCATGACTATTCACGCGCAAACAATGAGGCAGCAGTTCGCGGCCCAGGCGGTCATCGAGGAGTTGCTGCGGCAGCACGCCGATACGCCACCGCGGAGCACGTTCGCGCGGTTCTGCGGCAACTCTCCGTTGCGCAGGGACAGCGTCAGCTGGTACCGGGGTGCTAAAGGCGAGATCGTGGTCGGCCAGATCCTCGCGACTCTGCCTTCGGAGTGGACGTCTTTCCACGCCCTGCCGATCGGCAAGAAGGGCTCGGACATCGATCACATCGTCATCGGCCCGGGCGGCATCTTCACCATCAATACGAAACACCATGCGGGCAAGACCGTCTGGGTGGCCGGGCGGGGCCTGATGGTGTCCGGCCAGAAGCAGCCCTATATCCGCAACGCCGAATACGAAGCCGGCCGGGTCACGAAACTGCTGAGAGAACGGATGCCGCTGCTCCCGGCCGCGCAGCCCGTGCTCGCCCTGGTCAATCCCAAGTCGCTGACCGTCAAGGTGGCGCCGGAACAGGTGAAAGTCACAACTGCCGCTGGCCTGCGACGCTGGCTTGTGAAGCGCCCCGTGGTGCTGAACGCCGGTGACCTGGCGGAGCTCGCCGCGGTCATCGACGATCCGGCGACGTGGCCGGCCCCGCTGTTCCCGCCTACAGAGAACGTGCTGGCTCGCTTCAACGCGCTCGATGCCGAGGTTCTCGCGGCGCGAACGCGGCGGAGAGTGTGGAGCTTCAGCGGCACACTCGCACTCTTTGCGGCAGCCTTCGGCGCGTGGCTGCTGCTGCCGGCCGTGCTCGGCGCCGTTCTGACGGGCGGGCCGCAGTGATCAGGTAGCCTGGCCGGTAGTCGTCCTCTGCAACCGGCAGCTCCCTACGAAGCCAGGTCTCGAAGCAGAAGCTCGATGAGCAAGCGCTGACTTCGTTGCGACGGCTGCGCGTGGACATACTCGTTGATCCGAGTCTCGGAGTCGACCGTACCCGGTAGGAGGGGCAGCAGCTCGGCCCGAGCGGCAGCTCGAAGCTCAGGCCCGGTCAACGGGACGAGCGTGTCGGCGTTCAACGCTGCCAGGGGAGTCAGCCCGGCGTGCCGCATGGCTTCGCGATAGACCTCGCACACACACTCAAGAGCGATGGACTTTTCCGGCTCGCGCAGAATGAAAGCCCGGTTGCTGGTGTGGCGCGTGTTCCAGGCCTTCAATCCCCGGGCGTCCGCGTAGTCGCCGAATCGCCTTCTCGACATGAACCGACGAACGCTTCGGTGAGCGTCACCGCCATGAGCAACGACGGAGTGGATGTTGGGGTGCAGGTCGAGAACGCGCTTGAGCGCATCGAGCCCGTCATTAATGAGATTATTCGGCATCCCATTCGGGTGCGTTTCGTGCACATGCCATGGGTACGCGTTCCACGGCACGATTTGGTCGTCGGTCAGGCCGACGGACTCGTAGATGTCGCCCATCCGGGCAGCCGAGCCGTCGTTGTTTTCCCGGGAGAGCATGCCGGAGCCCTTTGCTCCACCGGCCTGTGGCCCAGGGTTTGAGGAGAGCGCGAGGATGACGGCCGTCGAGGCTCCATAGTGGGGCGCGATGTACGGCACAGAGTATCCAGGTTGTTCCACCATGAGTTGATCGCAGAGTTTGTTGATAGAGCGCACCTGCGGCTCGCGTATGCGGTTCATCTGGTCATCGCGAAATGCTGGGTCGGCCATCCGTCGAGTCATGCCTGAAGCCTAGGTGTGATTGCGCGCCTGCTCGAGAGAGGGGATCGCCCCCAACTGGGGCCAAATAGGCAGATCATCTGCATCTTTGGTGTCTTTCAGCGCCCATAGGCTGGCACCATGGCAGACGAGAAAGCTCCCGATGAAGGCGACGATACTCAGGGAATTCCGGCTCAAGAGCCCGTTCCCGGGAGTAGTGAGGAATCCGGCGCGCAGATCACCAACGGTGAAGTGCCCACCAAAGTTTGCGCGCAGTGCAGCACCCAATCAAGAACGAACGGTGCGTTCTGCCCGAATTGTGGAAAGTCTTACGTTCACTCGCGTCCTTCTCGCAAAACAATCAAGATTGCTGCAATAGCCTTAGCCGCCGTTATCATTCTCGGCGGCGGGACTGCTGCTATTGCACAGACCGTCATGCACAATAACGAGGTCGTCGCCCAGGAGGCCGCGGCCAAGAAGAAAAAGGCCGCCGCAACCGCGGCAGCCCAGAAAGTGGCTGCTGAAGCGACCGCCCAACGAGCGTCGGATTCAGCTGAACGGGCCCTGCGCATGACATCCGTTGGTGAGATTGAGGCTTCGATAACGACGGATGCCCAGTCCCGGGTTGCCGAGGGTGTACTCGACGGCCCCATCGACAAGTCATCCTGCACACCATTAGGTGGTGGGTCAACGGATGACCTCACCGCGATAACCACGACATTCACTTGCATCGCCATCAACAAGGAGAATGCTGATGGCACAGCAAGCGGGTACCGGTTCTCAGCCACCATGAATTGGGACGATGGCTCCTATACGTGGCACCTGGGCGACTGAATACAGGCCGTGGTATTTGGCGCCGTCGTTGAGCACCCGTTGGATCAGAGCTGGGTACGAGGAGATAAAACAGTTGGGGGACTGAATATGAGCCCGGATTCTTTTGGAGCCTTGTTGGCGGCATACGGCGGGATCATCGTGCTGACGGTGTTTCTGCCGTTCATAGCCTCCTTTATCTTGGATGGCGTTGTTCAGGTGCTGCGGAGCAATGGTTTGAAGGTCCTCCTTGCGGCCCTCGGCCTGACTCTGCTCTTCGCGCTCGCCGGGTACCTTCTCTGTCAGTACGGGATCAACAACCCTCCTCTGGCTTCGTCGACTCTGGAGAGCATGAGGACCATGGCGCAGATGCTGTTGACATTTTCGACAGCCCTGGCGCTGGCCGCATTCGTGAGTCGAACGGCGAAACTCCTCTGGAAAACTCGGCGAGCTGCAGCATGATGGTCTGTTCCGCCCAGCACAGCCGCCCGTGAACATCCCTGACCCAGCGCAAACCTGGCGCCCGTCGGCCCTCGGCAAGCGCTTCACCAAATCCCGGGACTGGCGACTGTCGCTGACCGGCCCCGAGCTCACGATCACCGTTGGCGGTGAGCCCGTCGCCCGAAACATCGGCTCGTTCGGCGGGCTCACCGTGACCCCGGGTCGCGTCTGGGCGCACCTCGAGCTGGAGCATTCGGACCGGCGCTTTCGGTTCCGCGGCATCCCGAACCGGCGCGCGGCATCCTTCGCGGCCGCCTTCGCCGCCGCCCAGGCCGAGGCCGTGCACGCGCTCAGGCTGCAGCAACTTGTCGACGAATTCGACCAGGCCGCCAACCAGGTGAGGCTTTTCACCGAAGCGCTCGCCACCGCCGTCGCCGTGCACCTCAAGACGGCGGGGTGGCTCACCACCGAGTTCTCCGCCTACTGGGCTGCGCGCAAGGCCGCAGTCAAGTTCGGTCAGCTGCTCGACAACCCTGATCTCCAGCCGCACATCAAGGCACTCTCCGCGGTGTCCCGGGAGACGGTCAGAATCTGGCGTGAGGACCTGCCCGCGTTCATCGCCGCCCAGAACGAGCGGCACCTCGCCGCCGAGCTCGACGCCTGCCACGACTTCTTCGACACGGTCGAGAAGTCGCCGCTCACGCCCGAGCAGGCGCGTGCAGTCGTCTGCTTCGACAACCGGATGCTGGTCGTCGCCTCAGCCGGATCCGGCAAGACCTCGACGATGGTCGCCAAAGCCGGTTACGCGCTGCACCGCAACCTGATTCCGGCCGACAAGATCCTGATGCTGGCCTTCAACAATGCCGCGGCGAAGGAGCTCGGCGCGCGCGCCCGGGAACGACTGGCACCCCTCGGGCTGGACGCCGACAAGGTGGTCGCGAAGACGTTCCACGCGTTCGGGCTCGAGATCATCGGGAAGGCCACCGGCCGCAAGCCGTCGCTGGCGCCCTGGCTCGACGAGCATGGGGGAGACCTCAAGCAACTGGGGCGGATCGTCGACGGGTTGCGCGCCGCCGACCCCGGCTTCCGCACACAGTGGGATTTCTTCCGGGCGGTGCTCGCACGTGACTACCCCGACGTGGAAGGGGAGCCAGACAACAGTGCGAGTGAGGCACCCGTTTTTCGAACGGCCCAGGGCGAGGTTGTGAAGAGCGCGGGCGAGCGGATGATCGCCGACTGGCTGTACTTCCATACCGTCGACTACGTCTACGAGAGGCCATACCGAATCGACACGGTTGATCCCGAGCACGGCCAGTATCGACCGGACTTCTACTACCCGAAGATCGACGTCTACCACGAGCATCTGGCGCTCGATGCTGACGGTCAGTCGCCCTTCGACGGCTACCTGGACAGTCTCCGGTGGAAGCGTGGCTTGCACCGGGAGCACGGCACCACGCTCATCGAAACGACTATGTCTGAGCTGTGGAGCGGAACAGGGCTCCACACTCTGGCCCAGGAACTGACCCAACGCGGCATCCAGCTGCACCCGAATCCCGCCCGGATCATCGCGACGCAGACGCCCACCGAGAACGAGCGACTGCTGCGCACCTTCCGGAGTTTCCTCACCCACGCAAAGAGCAACCGGCTGAGCGACGACCAGCTCCGAGAACGCCTTGATGAGCTGACCGAAGGTGAGGTGCGCTTCCGCGATGCCGCGTTCCTCCGCCTGTTCGCCCCGATTCGGCGGGAGTGGGACAAGAAGCTGGCCGCCGAGGGCTGCATCGACTTCGAGGACATGCTCAACCTGTCGGCCGAGCACCTGGAGGCCGGCGACTGGGAGAGCCCCTACGAGCTGGTCATGGTCGACGAGTTCCAGGACGCCAGCCACGCGCGTGCCCGGCTCGCCCGCGCCCTCGTGGCCCAGCCTGGCCGCCACCTCTTCGCCGTCGGTGACGACTGGCAGAGCATCAACCGGTTCGCCGGCGCCGACCTGTCGGTGATGACCGATTTCCAGCACCTGTTCGGGCCGAGTGAGGTGCTGCGGCTCGAGCGCACGTTCCGGTTTTCGCAATCGATAGCGGATGTCTCCAGCCGGTTCGTGCTGCAGAATCCCAGCCAACTGATCAAACGTGTCGTGTCCTCGACCCCGGAATTCCCGCCGACGATCGGGGCCGTCTCGGTCGACACCGACAAGGCCGTGAAGGCGGCCATCCACCACCGGCTCAAGGCGCTGCACACCCAGATCGCCCGGGGCCGAATCCCTCAGCCCGTGGGCGTCAAGGTCACCGTGTTCGTCCTGGGACGCTACCGCCACCAGAGCGAATGCCTGCCGGACTGCCGCGACCTCGCTAACCTTCTGGACGTGAAGTTCATGACCATCCACGCCTCGAAAGGCGCCGAGGCGGACTACATCGTGATCCCGGGCATGGTCTCGGGCAAGTGGGGCTTTCCAAGCACCATCCCGAACGACCCGGTGCTGCGCATGGCGATGCCCGCGGCCGAAGACTTCAAGCGGGCCGAGGAACGGCGACTGTTTTACGTGGCCATGACCCGTGCCCGGCGGGGCGTGCTGCTGGTCACCGTCAAGAACAGGGAGTCACCCTTCCTGATGGAACTGATCCGGGACCACGGGATCGTGCGCACCAACGCCATCGGCGAGGCTCTCGATTCCACCGTCTGCCCCCGGTGCGGACGTGCGTTCATGGTCGAGCGCCCGGGCAAGCGCGGGCCGTTCCTGGGCTGCCGGCGATATCCGCGGTGCAAGAGCACGCTCGCTCTGGTTTGAAAGGGAAGGCGAGGGGTGAGTCGCTCACGCCGCCCTCGTCGCCTTCAACTCGGGTCGCACAGGCCCTGCAGTCTCAGCTGACCCGGCCAACCAGTCGCTGAAGCGACTCCTGAAGCGACGCGAACCCCGCCGGTTTGACCTCGACCGTGGCTTCATCCATGTACACGTCGCGCCGGATTTCGAGCATCACCGAACTCACCCCTCGCTGTGGTGATGCTTGAGCGGCACGTACGAGCCCGCAAACGGCGCATTTGCCTGCGCGTCGAGGTCAGGGAAGCAGCCTTCGACGACGGCCAGGAGCTCGGCGGATGCGTGGAACGGCTCTGATCCCACGCAGAGCGGTGCCCTGTAGCCGCCGTCGTGCAGCTCATACGACAGCAGGGCCTCCGGGTAGGAGTGCACGTCGAAGATCACGGCGCGCCCGTGCACGGCCAGCGTCGCGTCCACGAGCTCGGTGAACCGGGCCGAGTAGGTGGCGAAGTAGTCCAGCAGGGGCTTCTCATCGTCAGCGGACACCCGCCGGATCTCCTGGTGCCGGGAGCCGTGGGTGTAGAGCACGCCCATGCCCACAGCGTCATCTCCTCGGTGTCGTCGGGGAAGCGTTCCACGTCTACGGCGAACCGGGAGAGCCCGTTGATGACCGCGCTCGCACCCGTGATGGCAGCGACGAGCTCGTCGGTGAAGTGGTCGGCCATGACGTCTTTTTCGGCCTCCAACTCGGCCGGGGAGATGACGTAGGAGTGCAGGTGCTCCGCCGGGATGAAGCGTCCGCCGTGGGGTGCGTGCAGGATCACCGGTGTCGTCGCCGAGTTGTCGATCAGGCGAAACAGCGGGGATTCAGCGGGGTTGGTCATCGTGGGCCTCCAGGCCGTGGCGCTCCCGGTCGGCAGCGGTTTCATGGTCTCAGGGGCCACAGACACTCGGGCTGCAACCCGGGACGGCCGATGCTCAACGCAGTCCGGTGACCACCATCCCGGAACCCGTGCGTTCCAGACGCCCAGACCGAAGCCCGAACGCGAGTGCCGCATCCAACCGCACCCCGATCGCATCCGTGATCCGGCGCCCCCCGAACAGCGCCAGCGACTCTCTCTTGAGCTCGGATTCCTCCATCCCTGCGGCGGCCTCAGTCATAAGACGCATCGCGTTGGCGATCTCCACCAGCGAAACATGCTCCAGCTGCCGGGGCTCACCGATCGGCGTTCGCCGGGCGACATGCCATTCGGAGGGGTCGACCTGAGCGGGCCAGAAGAACGGTTCGTTGAGGGTTAGCCGCAGGTCCGCCGGAACGCATCTCAGAATCGCCGCCACTCGTGACTGACTCACCCGGTCGAGGCCGAAGGCCCCGGCGACGAGTTTGGTCAATCGAGCGCTGTGAATGGGGCCTTCAGCGGCGACAACGGAACGGATGACTGCCTCCACCTTGGCCGTAGCCGCGGTGTGCGGCAGCGCGTCAAGCACACTCACCGAACCGGGATACCTCGGGGCCGCCCACTCGCTGAACTCGACGACGAGTGGATTGCTCCGCGTGGCATTTCTGGTTGAGGAGCCTCGGACGGTCCCCGCAGAACGGTTGCTGATGGGCGCTTCCCCACCACGCGCCGACGGCGCAGCGCTATGCGTCTTTGCACCGGAGGCCGAAGCTGATGCCGTGGCCGCGGCAGTCGCCCCAACAGTGCTCGCGATGCTCGGCTCGTCCTTCACCCGCGTCGCCACGGCCGCTGCGGCGACCACTGCCGCACCGAGCCGCGCGAGCGTCTCCTCGCGATTGTGCAGCCACTCCGGCAGCCACACACGTTCCACACCGGGCCAGCGCATGATCCCCTGAAGCACGTCGACCGGCAGCCCGTCGCGGTCCGCCACGGTTCGGCGCGCGCGCCAATTCGGGCCGTCAAGCAGCACTGCCACGAGTGGCCGATCCGGGTCGGCGGCATCCGCAATGCTGATGTCGACGCGGAAGTCCGACAGGCCCACGTCCGTGTGAACGCTGAGACCTTGGGCCGTCAGGGCTGCGGCGATGTCGTCGCGGTGGCGGTCGATAGTCGACTGGCGCCTCACCTCGTCGTGCATGACGTCAGCACCCCGTTCGGCCATCTCGAGGTAGGCCTTGAGATGCTTGATGCCGACCGAACTGGTGTCCTGCGCGCGGAGGGACGACGGGTCGAAGCTGGTGAACAGCACGACCTGCCGACGGGCGCGGGTGATAGCCACATTCAGGCGGCGCTCCCCGCCGGCCCGGGACAGTGGTCCGAAGTTGAGCGGCACCACCCCTTTGTCATTCGCGCTGAACGCGATGGAAAAGAGGATGCTGTCGCGCTCGTCACCCTGCACGTTCTCGAGGTTCTTCACGAACAGGCCGTCGGTTTCGTCGAGTGCCAGCGCGATGCGCTCGTCGTCGCTGTCGCGCAGCATGTTCTCCACGAGGTCGCGCTGCTGCGCGTTGAAGGTGATGACCCCCACCGAGGGGGAAACGGTCGGCGACGCCCAGAACCGGCGCCGGATGTCTTCGACAATGGCGGTGGCCTCGACGAAGTTGGTGCGTAGCGTCTTTCCGCGGCCCGAGCGCTCGAACTGGCCGTTCACCCGGACGAGGGAGATGCCGTGTCCGTCAACGGAATCCTGCGCACCTTCGGCCAGCGGAGCGGGGAATGATAACAACCTGCTCTCGTAGTAGTGGTGATTGCTGAAGGCGATGAGTGACTCATCCTGGCTGCGGTAGTGCCACGACAGCCACTTGCTCGGAACCCGCGCCTGCACACATTCGGTGAGGATCGACTCCTCGTCGGCGACGACCTCCGGTGCCGCCTCACCGTCTTCCTCGATGCTCGCGCTCGCCTCGGCGAAGCTGGTCGGCGGCATCTGCTTGCTGTCGCCCACGACGACAACGGATGCCGCTCGCCCCATCGCGCCGATCGCATCTGCCACTCGAATCTGCGAGGCCTCGTCGAACACCACGATGTCGAACAGATTCGACTTCGCTGGGAAGAACCGTGCCACGGACTCGGGACTCATCAAAGTGCACGGCATCACCTGGGTGATCAGCTCGCCGTAGTTCTCGAGCAGCGCCCGCACGCTCATGCCGCCGCGCTGGCGGTCGAGCTGCCGTCGGAGCCCGCCCACCTGCCCCGAGGGCACATTCGTGTCGAACTTTCGTAGGTTGAGTACCTCGGCCGGAATGGCCCGGGGCAGCTCCGCGCGCACAGCGTGGGTGCTGGCGGTGAACCGGCCGATGGTCTTGTTGTGTGCCGCGATGTTGAAGTCGCCGAGAGCCGTGGCGTCCTCGCGCTCGGCGATTGAGGCGATGGCCACGCCCTTGTCGAACGCGAGCGCGGCATCTTCGGCAGGGATGCTGCCGGCCAGGATCGCCGTGTGTGCGTCGGTCAGGCCGCTGCGGAGCAGAGGCTCGAGGTGGCGCACGAGGCTCAGCCAGCGTTCAAGAACGACCGGCCGGGTACTCTCCAGAGTGCGCGCCACGCGCGTGTGCCACCAGAGCGACACGAAGCCCACGTCACCGGCCCAGAGGGAACGGCGCTCCGGCTGGATCGCCGCCACCGTGTCGAGTGTCTTCCAGACCTCGGCAAGGCGAGCGAGCTGGTCCCGGCCCGAGGCGAGAGGCGTCGACCCGTAGTACTCGCGCAGGTCTTCGACAGAGGTGCCGGCCTCAGAGGTCGGTGCCGTGATCAGGTTGCCGAGCCAGAAGAGCCAGGTGATGTCATTCGTGAGTCTTTCGGCCTGTTGGTCGATGAACGGGTTCCACTCCGCGTCAACCAGTGGCATCGGCAGCTGGAGCGCAGCGTCCCGCACGCTCGACGCGTCTGCGTGCGAGGCGGCCAGAGCGCCGGTCAGAGTCGACAGGGTCTTGAGCGGCACGGAGGCCGCCTCGATCAGGAGGTCGTCGGCGAACTCCGCGAGAACGGCACGGCGTTTCTTCTTGCGCCCGAAGAAGCCCGCTTCATCGGCTGCGAGGGCTGCCGCGTGGATCGCGACCAGGTCGCGGGCGAGAACGGTCGGGTTGACGGTCGCAAGCCACTCGGGCTTCGAGGCTCGTACTGAGGCCAGCTGGCTCTGGAGCCGAACAAGGTAGGCCTGCCAGGCCTCACCGTGGAGCGCGTCGATGATCGCGATCGGATGCCGCGGGGCTCCCGACAGGTTGCGCCACTCCTCGATCCGGTCAGCCGAACCCATGCGATTGAGTGACTCCAGGCTGAACCCAGCTGCCTGCGCCGCCACGAGAGCACTATCGAATTCGCGCCCGGCAGCCTGGATCGCCGCGGCGTCGAGCGACGTGCCCGGTCGTTCAACGATGAAGGCCCATGGATGCGACGAGCTCGCGCGGGCCAGATCGGAAACCTCCGGCAGCCGCCGGAACACGTCGCGAAGTTCGGCGACGGCTTCCGGGCTGCTGCCGGCCACGAGTGCGCCGGGAATGATGAGCGCCGTGATGTCGACGTCGGCGGCGAGCAAATCGGTGTGGGCCTCGTAGAGCGATTTGCCGGCCGTGTTCGCCTCATGCAGCCGATCGGCGTAGCGCGCGAGAGCCCCGCGGCTCGACACCGCGGCCTCCCTGTTCGCGGTGAGCGCCGCCACATCCGGCTGGATGCGGAGGTCGAGAGCTGCCTTGATCTGGGCACGCACGGCGGCCGGCCGGGCCCCCTTGTCATGCAGGTCGAGGGAGAAATCGCCGAGACCGACGCTTTCCAGGCGCTTCTTGACCACGTCGAGGGCCGCGCGTTTCTCTGCCACGAACAGCACGCGCTTGCCCGAGGCTAGCGACCGGGCGAGGAGGTTGGTGATCGTTTGTGACTTACCTGTTCCAGGAGGCCCTTCGAGAACGAAGGTGCGCCCGCCTACGGCCTCCGCCACAGCCTCAAGCTGCGAGGAATCCGCCGGTACGGGAACGGACCCACCGAGTTCGTCGAGGTCCACGACCGGCGCGCCCACCACCGGATCGGCATACGACTCGAGAGGTGAGTTGATCAGGTGTGAGACGAGACTGTTCTTTGACAGCGTCTCCCAGTTTTCGTCGAGGTCCTTCCAGAGCCGAAATTTTGCGAACTGCAACACAGAGAGCTCAACGGTTTCTTCGACCCGGAAGGGAAGTCCGGCCAGGGCGATCGCCTCCCGCACAGCGTAGAAGGCGGCGGGCAGGTCGATGCCCGACCCATCCTCGGTGGCGTTCGCAAGGCCGGGGATGTCGAGGCCCAGACTCACTCGCAGCTTCTCGATCAGGCAGTAGTTCGGCGTGGACGCGCCCGCCTCGTCGATGGTCAATCGGTAGGAGGTGCCGCGGCTTGCACTTGTCATGTTCACCGGCACCAGCACCAGCGGAGACCGCAGGTCACGGTCATTGAAGCGCCAGTGCAGCATCCCGAATGCGAGGTAGAGGTTGTTCGCCCCGGTTTCTTCGACGATCGTCTTCGCCTTGTTCGCGAGGTATCGCAGTTTGCTCGTATACGACGCATCCGTGATCTCGATGAAGGCCGACTTCTTGTCGGCGAGCATGAGTTCGCGAGTGTCCTCGGGCAGATCACGCCCGAAACGGATGCCGCGGGCCCGATCGATGGTCGGCACCGAGTCGGAGGGGATCAGGGTGATGGGGGTGCCCGCGCTGATCGCGTCTTCCATGCGGGCCACGGCGGGCGGCGGCACAGCAAGCGGGTAACCGGAGCGGTCGGTGTAGTTGATCAGCTTGTTGCGGAGGCTCAGATCGAGCAGCGCGTTCTTCCACTGGGCGACACGGGGCGGCACCGCGGCGGCGTCGACCGCACCGCCAGCCGTGTGCGTGGCGTAGTAGGGGGCGATCACCGGCCCCGCGCCCGGCTGGTAGATCGTGACCGTGATCTCGCCGTCGGCGCCGACCGAACGGCTGGGCAGAGGGAAGATTCGGGCCTCGCGTGCCTGCCGAATGTCGGTGACACCCTGGAACTTCTCCAGGCCGGCCGCGAGGTGACGGGTGTGCGGAATGCGTCGCGCCTCGGCGAACGGCAGTGCCGCGTCGCCGCCGGTCAGGCTGGTCGTTTCGATCAGCCCGATCAGGCCCAGGTCAACGAGATTTACGATATCGGCGACGTCGGTCACAGCGATCGCGCCAAGTGACGAGTCGAAGCGCCAGAACCCGAGGAAGATATGCCCCTCGAGCAGCCAGAGCGTCGAGTTGAGGCCGGCCTGCTCGAGGGCGGCGGCGAGCGTGACGGTGGTGTCGAGGCAGGTGCCCAGCCGGTTTTCGAGAACCTCCGCCGGCGTGCGCACCTTCTGCCCGACGACACCCCAGCTGGCGGGTGGCTCGGCGTAACGGATGTCGCGGGCCTGCATCGCGTCATAGATGGCGGCGACCGTGGCATCCACCCGTTCCGCACTTTCTGCCTGGTAGCCCGACAGTGACGAGTCTCCCGTGCTCGCTTTGAGCAGGTCTGAGGCCTCGAGCAGCAGCGGCGCGATGGCTGCGGCATTCGGCTGCACGTGCGCGGCGAGCAGCTCGAGCCCGAGGTGCAGGGGAGTGGCGATCCACTGGTTGAAGGCAAGAATCTGCACGTCGACCGAGGTCTCGGCGAGCTGGTCGCCGGCGCTGTTCCGCAGCACGGCGCGGATGAGACCGGGCCGTTGCTCCTCAACGCGCAGCATGCGCGCCGGGTCGAGCACAAGGTCGATAGTGCGTAGCGTCGTTGCCTTCTGCTCATCGAGGTCCACGAGCAGCACCTTCGGGCCGCCGAGGGAGCCCTCGCCGCTGACGACATCCACCTCGATGGAGGCTCCGCGCGTTTCGCCACCGAGGTTCTCGATGATGATTTCGTCGACCACGGGCACCCGGCAGTGCGCCATTGCGTAGCTGAGGTATGGCACCGATTTGATGGTGATGCGGGCGGATGCCGCGGTGACGGTTGCGTTGCCGGGGGCAGCGGGGCGGGGAAGTTGCGGTGCCTGGCCGGGGCCGGCCGGAGCGGCATCCGTTTCTGCAATCGTTGTATCGGTTGGCGGGACGGTCGGCACAGGCGGCTTGACCGGCAGCACCGTCTGTTTGAGCGCGGCCAGGGCGTCGGCCTGGGTGTCAGCGCCCACCATGCGCAGCAGCAGTTCGGCGGAATCGACCGCGCGGTAGGCGGTCTGGGGAGTGAACTCCTGATTGTGAGCCCACTGGTTGCGCACCTCTCGTAGCTCGCTCGCATAGGTCTGACCCTGGCGCGGCAGTTCGCGGTCGAAGGGGAAGCCAAGCTCGCCGATCCGCTCGGTCAGGGCTCGGAGCAACAAGGAGAGATCGCGCGGGGAGTAGATGCCGCCGCGGCGGCCGGCGATGCTGTCCTTGCGCTCAAGAAGGGAGGCCCAGGACACTTCCGGTGGCAGCTTCGTGGCGAAGACCCCCTCGACGAACGGCGAGAGCCCGTCGATCAGCAGAGCCAGCGCATCGCCTACCTCAGAGTTGTAGTCGACCTTGTCCACAGAATCCCCATTCCCGTGCGCCGCATCCGTGTCGGGGATCGCTGTGAGTCCGACCCCTCGACACTTGTGGCGCTGATTGGATTGTAGGGGGTGGGTCGGACTTTGAAACGGCTGAGGCCGCCAGGGCATCTGCATCCACCCCCGCGACACCCCCACTGGAAACAAAAGAGCAGGCTAAAGGCCTCTTTTGCTTTGTGAGCCCACCTAGGCTTGAAGTTTGCAGTGGAATCAATCAGTTGGGGGACTGAAGCATGAGTTCAGACAATGTGTTGCTCGAAACAGGGGCGCTCCTCGTGGCGCACACCGGGATCCTGATTGGAACGGTCTGCTTGCCGTTCGCGGTCTCGTTCCTGCTGGATGGAATCGTGCAGATTCTGCGAGGTGATGGCCCGCAGGTGTTTCGGAGTGCCCTTGCCCTGGTCGTCTTTTTTGCCGGCGGCGGATACCTCCTCTGGCAGTCCGGAATCAGCTACGCCGGAGCGGATCAGGAGGGGCCGGCGCTCATGGGCACGGTCGCCCTCGCCCTGCTCGCGTTCTCCACGGTGATGGCGCTGGTCGGGTTCGTGGTTCGAACCGTGAAACTCCTCCGGAACGCTCGGCGAGCGGAGGAAAGGCTGCAGCACCTCCAGATGTCGCCCCAATTCCGGCTCACCGGCCGCGGGCCCGCCGATTCGCCTCGCGATGACGGTCAGGTCAGTCCCATCCTTGGCGACGCACAAAGCGCGGTGGGCCCCTGGGCCTTACATTCGAAGTAGGAGTTCTTGGCCCGGCCCGACTCACGCCACAGCGTGCCGGAACACCTTCGCCGGCTTGCCACCACACCCTGCTGGTAGGCATTCCCAGCAGCCGCTCCGGGTCGGCGAACGCGCGACACGAGGCGCGCAGCGTGTCCACCGCCATCTCGATGATCTTGTCGTGGTCGTAGACCAGGCCGTGCACCTCGGCCACGGGCGTCACGTCCACATGGGCGACGGCTGCCTCCGGCACCACCACCAGATGCGCCACCGACATGACCCAGCCCCGGCATCAACAGGCCGAACGAAGTCAGCCGGTGCGACTACTACGCTTAAGTGCCTGCCCTCCAAACAACTTGCCATCAAGTCGGCGGCAGAACCGGGGTGGCTATCACGTCGCGGGGTTGACCGGCAATGTCTGCGGCATGCCTCAGACTGAGCTGAGCCACGACCCGAAAACAGGAGGCCTCATGGAAAGCGCTATGCATGTCGAGAAGACGATGACGACGATCAGCGTCGCCTCGGCCTTTCGCTTCGTGGACCTATTCGCTGGTCTCGGGGGTTTTCACAGCGCATTAGCCGAACTCGGAGGTTCTTGCGTCTTCGCTTCGGAGTGGGTGTCGACCCTCCAAGACCTCTATGAGCGAAACTACGGGCTGAGGCCACATGGCGATATCACTAGCATCCGCGCTGAACTCATTCCGGACCATGACTTCTTGACCGCGGGCTTTCCTTGCCAACCGTTTTCGAAGGCGGGAGATCAGCTCGGATTCGAGCACACTGAACAAGGTCGGCTCTTCTTCAACGTCCTCGAAATTCTGCAAGCCAAGCGGCCTCGGAACTTCATTCTGGAAAATGTCCCAAATCTGCTAAAGCACGATGAGGGCAGGTCATTCGCTCGTATGAAACGTGAACTGGAGGGTCTCGGTTATACGATTCGTGCGGAACGACTTTCGCCTCATCAATTTGGCGTACCCCAAATTCGGGAGCGACTTTACATCGTGGGTTCTCTTGAATCGATGAATACATTCACTTGGCCAGACCCCACCGGCGCTCCGACCCATATAAGTACCGTTTTGGATGCCAATCCCCTCGAGGCGAGGGCCATCCCCGACCTACTACTTCGTTGCCTCGAAATGTGGGACGATTTCCTTACTTCAAGCCCCGCGTCAATCGAACTCCCATCCTTCCCTCTTTGGTCAATGGAATGGGGAGCTGATTATCCCTATGAGACGACGACTGCGTTGGAGATGCTGGCCGTCGGCGGTCCGGAGGCACTGTACCCCTACAAGGGATCGTTTGGCGTTTCGTTTGACGGCATGACTGAGAGCGAGATTCTCAAGAACCTGCCGAGCCACGCCAAACGACCCGGGGTTGACTACCCACGTTGGAAGAAGACGTTTCTTCGTCAAAATAGAGAGTTCTACGCAAATAACGAGTCCTGGATCGGCCCATGGCTGCCACGCGCCAAGGAATTTCCGAGTAGCCTCCAGAAATTCGAATGGAATGCGAAGGGGGAAGAACGGACAGTGTGGAAGTACGTCCTCCAGCAGAGAGCGTCAGGGATCCGACTCAAGCGAGTTCACTCAGCTCCCACGCTCGTGGCAATGACGGCTACACAGGTCCCGATAATCGCGTGGGAGCAGAGGTTTATGACACAGCGGGAGTGCGCAAGGCTGCAAAGTCTGGGAGCGATTGAACTCCCATCTCAAATTGGCGCGGCCTACAAAGCGCTCGGGAATGCCGTGAATGCGCACGTTGTCGAACTGATCGCACGGTCATTGCTCGGCTCAAACGGAGCTCGCGCCGCGCAAATCCTGGCCGCCTGAACCGGATTGTCAGACGGGGAGAGAATTGCAGGCCTCGATGCGTGTGCGCCACCTGGTCTGCCCTGGAACCGACCGACGGGATCGAGTCGCCTCAGATCTGCCCAGGATCGGGCATTAATCATCCGCTCAGGTGATCCTGGGTGTCGCACGGAACGATAGCATCGTGCTTATAAGCTCCACTGTTTGAATTGCGGGTTTGCACCAGGGGGGCTGGTGGCGTGCTGGCAACGCCGTGATGGCGACCACATCAATGTGGCCCAAGCGCGTTTGTCGGAAACAACGAGGGGGATCTGTCTTGACATATCTAATGGACGAAGTCATTGACGATGCAATCGAGGATCCCCTCCTGCAGATCCGGGACGACATCTCTGAACACCTAGCGAGTCTGTCAAACGAGACCGACACACCCACCGAATTTGACCAGAACTCGGTCCCCTTCAATGCGGCCGAAGTCGACTTTGGCTCTGATACATGGATGTCGTGCGTGGCTGCTGTCCAAGGCTGGCTGAGGTTCGATAGCCCACTGCCGGCGGACAACAGCGAGGCCTTCGCGATTTCGCTCTCGAATGCGCTCGGATTCGCAGGTATCGACGAGGCATTCGACGAAACAGGCGAGTCCCTCAAATTGAAGGCCATCGCCCTGGATCGTTTGCGAGATCGCGCAGAACGGGCAACTCGTTTGCAAAGCCTATTTGCCGATGAGTTCCTCAACGATATTGGCTCGCGCGAATCAGCCACACGCTCCTGGGTCAGCGGTTGGGACGAGGAAGACGAAGCCGAAGACAGCGCGTCAGCGGATCCTGTGTCGGCAAAGGCTGATACCTATAGGATCTCTGACTTCGTCGCGCAGGCATACGGGGGAAAGCTGAATCTCACTCCCTCGTACCAGAGAGGAGATGTCTGGGGCACCGGCGCGCGACAGCTTCTTATCGAGTCGGTCCTGCGTGGAATCCCATTGCCATCTGTGATTCTTCTCAAGCCGTCTGATGGCCAGTCGCAACTGTATGAAGTCGTGGATGGTAAGCAACGATTGACTTCCATTCTGCGTTTTGTTGGCAAACATCCACAAGCGATCAGCCGCGTAAGGAAAGCTGACAAGGACAATCCTGGTCACGAGTTGCTCGAACTTTTCAATTCGGACTATCCAAAGTTCAAGCGCGCATGGAAAGGGCTGTTTAGCGAGGTTCTAAGTTCGTCCGTTGAGGAAAGGTACTACTTCCCTTTCAAGCTGCGGACGGACGACCGAGGTCTTCCAGGCGTGGAGCTCGCGCCGCTTCGAGGAAAGTACTACACGCAGATAAAGTCAAACACCATCCGTGTTGCGGATCAGACCGCATCCGTGGAGGAAGTCTTCGAGGGCTACAGCGAGTACAAGGTGCCGGTGATTATCTACAGCCGCGCGAGCACCCGTCAAATCCACGAGGTTTTCAATCTCTACAACAGGCAAGGGACTCACCTGAACGCCGAGGAGATTCGCAACGCGATCTTTCACGAACTGGAAATCACTCGTGCAATTCTCGTCGCGGCTGGCGACTCTGATCCACGTACCCCTGTAAATCAAATCGCGCCATCGCTGGATCAGGTTTGGCCAGAGATCAAGCCGCTTCAGGAGACACTTCGCGGATACGGCTTTGGGGAATCACGCTACCGACGAACGAAGGTGCTGTCCTGGATTCTCGCGACTCTGCTTGTGGAGAGTCGAGTCGACCGGTTGCCCTCCACGGCCAAACACATTGACTCACTTCTGCAAAGAATCCAAAACGACAAGCACGATCCTCTGCGTTCGGACGCAAGACTCCGAGGGGTTTTCGAGTGGATTGCGCAAGTCGGCGAAATTCATGCTGGCTACGCGGAGGCCTGGGCTCCGGAATTCAAGGATGGCGAAAACGGAGGGAAGTGGCAGGAACTCCAACTCGTGGGGAGCTTTGTTGGGGTTGCGATTGCGGCGGCAGCAATCGGCTCAGAACTTGCGGACCGCATGGCTGCGGCTGCGCCCTTGATCTACGAAACCAGCAAGAGTTGGACGAGGCCGCCGAAGACCCAAACAAAAACTCAGTGGGAGTTCATTTCTCGAATAGCTCAAGGAGTGGTGCGCAGCCTAGATGTCGACGAGGAGTTCGCGTCAGAAATCATAAAGGAACGATTCGGTTCTTCGGGCGTGGAGTCTCTTTGGGCAGTCGCAACCTACGCCACCGCTGAATGATGGTCATCGCATCTGAGACCTTGTTTGCGCATCCACCTGCAAGTCAACCATCGGGTAAGACTTCGTGGTGGACTGATTATGCTTCCCAAATCACTGGTCTTTCCGAAACGGCGAAGTCAGTTCTCGAGGCCGACTGCAAGTACATAGTCGACAAAGGCGTGCTCGGCGCTGGTCGTCCCGAAATGGGGCATTGGCCGGAAAATCGGGTTCGACGCGGGCTCGTGATGGGGTCTGTGCAGTCGGGCAAGACTGCTTCGATGTTTGGAGTGACAGCACTCGTCCTGGACGATCAGATTGACCTTGTCGTAATCTTGGCGGGCACGCGCTTGTCGTTGTGGCGCCAAACTTACAACAGGCTCCAAGCCCAGTTGGACGTTGGTCCTGAAGGCACAATGAAAGAGCGGCGCCGGCTGCTGATTCCGAAGCCGGGAGAGGTAGCGGCGCCCGAAGGTCGGCTTCCGCTTTCGAACCTTTACAAGTTTGAACCCGCTCAGGTTCGACGCGCCATCCGCGAGAGACGACCAATGATCGTCGTAGCGATGAAACACGCCGATCACTTGCGGGCCCTCGGAAAGAGCATGAGGGAAGGCATTTTTCCTGCAGCAGGGGCAGCGGGCCGGCCATTTAACATGCTCGTACTTGACGATGAGGCGGACGACGGCTCAATTCTTGACGCGCTAGTTGAAGACGGAGAGGATCCGGTTTACGGCAAACTCAAGCAGATACCGCGAACGATCGCTGACCTGTGGGATCCACGCGCCAGTGGTGCCGCCCCGGGCAACCTATACACAACCTATGTTGCCTATACGGCCACACCTCAGGCGAATTTTCTGCAGCAGGACCACAATCCGTTGGCGCCCAAGGACTTTGTCGTTTCGCTGCGCACGTCCTACGATCGCGGCGAGATGTTGCCGCGCGAAACAACCTACTTCGAGCCGAAAGGTCTCAAGTCCTATTACACCGGTGGTGAGGTCTTCTACAGGCGAGGAGGAGCTTCGGGGCTGTGCCTACCCACGGGCTTGGACCCGTCTGAGGACCGGAACGCGGCTGTAAGAGCCTTTCTTGTCGCAGGCGCTATCCGGCAAATTCGCACTTCAGAGACCATGGGGCCATATTCTGCCCGCAAGACGAACTTCGATTCGCGCGATGACGTGAAGGCGATGTGCCCGGAGCCCCATTCGATGCTGATCCACCCCTCTGCGATGGTTCGTGATCACTTCGACGTCGCCTTGGAGCTTCTTCGGTGGGCCGGACAATCCGACGCGGTGCAAGCAACCGGCGAACTCTCCCAATCGAGTGCCTACCTTTCCGAGCAACTCAGTAACAGTTTGGAGTCGGACGCACCGATTTGGAGCATTTGGCTGGACAAGTACCGCGAGTCGGCCGCCCAGATCCGTGATTCCTTTGACCTGCCTCAGGTCGTTGCCTTCCCGAGTTGGGTGGAGGTGGAGGCCGTCCTACGCAATGAAATAATCCCCGGTACGAGAGTGTCTGTGGTCAATAGTGACCCTGACGCGGACGATCGGCCGAATTATGAGCCATGGCAGGATGATGACGGCTGGCATGCTCCCACAGACCTATCGACAATCTTCGTTTCCGGTAACGTGATGTCTCGCGGATTGACCCTCGAGGGGCTCACGACGACTCTCTTCCTGAGGCATTCGAATCAGCCGCTTGCAGACAGCCAAATGCAGATGCAACGGTGGTTCGGCTATCGGGGTTCCCACATTGAACTGTGCAGAGTGTTTGCGCCTCAAGAACAAATCGACTTCTTTGCTTCGTACCACGAAGGCGATGAGGCTCTCCGTCAAGTTGTTATTCAGGAAATGAACGGAAGTGCTTCAAGCGCACCCACCCCGATTGTGCTGCAAGGCAAACACTTCCTGGCGACCGGCAAGATCGCAAACCTCGGCACCCAGCCTCTATGCCCCGGGTCGAAGCCTTTCGTTCGGCTCATCAATGATGGGAATCATCCGGATCCGAATGTCGATTTAGTCGCATCGCTCTTTCGCACAAGAGATTCTGAGGATGTATCTGCTGCGGGGCTCCTTCGCGGGAGGATCCTATCCGCGCCCCTTGCGTTGGAAGACAGCGCAGAACTCTTGGGACGACTTCGCTTCGAAGCGTACACACCTGGCGCCCACAATTGGCAAGCTGAAATGTGGCGTCAGGTCCAAGCTCGAGTGGAGGCCCAAGGCGGTCTCTTGGACCGGAAAGCGCTCTACCGGCCCCCGGAACCCAAGCAGGGGGCTAGTGCATCGCAAGTGAGGAGGGACTGCCCCTACGCTCTGAGCGCGTATCTCCGTCTGTGGTCGGCCTGTCTCACCAGACGCGTCACTGGTCTGTTCCCGACTGAGAGCCCTCTAGTGCCTTGGTCGATGTTGGACATCGCCGAACGGAAGCAACAACAGCCGCGATTCTGGGTTGGTATTCGGTATGGGGATGGGCAGGCCGTCGACCAGAGTCCATTGGCGGATTTGTCGTTTGCTGTGCGCGCCACGAGGCGAACTGTGGAAGACGGCGAGCTGGTCGCGACGTGGGGGAGTCGGAATCCTGATGCCGGACCAAAGAGCTATCGTGGCGATGAATTCTTCGACTACTACTTGCGGGGCGAAACCCCCCAGGCATTCGTAGCAGATGAACCAACCTGGCGCCCTGTCGGGTCCGATGGCCTAATTCTCTTTCACATCAATCAAGTGAATGGGCAAATTCATCCTTCTGTGGCTGTGGGGGTTTGCATCCCGTTGGGTGGCCCTGATCAGTTTGCCGCAGTTGTTTCGTCAGCGAATCCGCTGAGGACTGCGGGAGCATGACCACCTATGAGGCCGTGCTCAGCCGCCTGTCTGAATTGGATCCGTCGGTGTCGGTAGAGGAACGCAACGTCGAATGGTTAACTCCGTCCGCCGTGGTGGGTCTGTCCCGGACGGTCGAAGGACGGATTGAGATCTTCATAGCAGGGGCGCAACTCAAACCAACATCTCGAAGCGTTCGAAGGGCCCTCGACTATCGAACTTGGCATCGCGGAAGTGGCCACCCCAGTGTTGAAGCCAACAGGCTACTTCTTCCTGGTGCCGGCCACTATGACCAGATCGCCGCCTTTCTATGCGCCGAGCTCATCCGATGCGGTTCTGACGCCGACCTACCAACAGCCTTTAGGAAAACCGAGCCCATCATTGAGTTGGCCATCGAGAAGCTTCGGCTAACAGACCAGGCGTTGCTGGGGTTGACTGGAGAGGTGCTACTGCTGGATGCGCTTCTGCGTCAGGCTGGCGATGCTCACGCAGGGGATGTCATGCGATCCTGGCGAGGATGGCGTGAGTCCACGAGAGACTTTACGTACGATTCAGTGGGCGTCGAGGTGAAGACCACAACTCGATCGATCTCCTCCCATGAGGTCCAAGGAGTGCACCAAATCGAACTTCTGGATCATTTAGAGTCGGGGGTCCTCGAGGACACCCTATTCTTGGTCAGTATTGGACTCGAGTGGGTGTCGGAAGATTGCGATAATTTCTATACATTGCCGACTCTTGTTGACGCAATCGTGACCAAGCTCCGTTGTGTAATGTCCCCAGTGAAAGCGGAGCAAGCCATCGATTCCTTCCTGGAGCATGTGAAGGAATATGGGGATAACCAAGATGTCGGCTATGACCACCTAACAATGTCCCAAAGCGCCGTATTCAAGCGCTCATTCATCCCACGATTCGTTCGTTGCTACGACATGCTTGACTCAAACATCAAGGTTCTACGTTCCGACGACTTGAGCCACCACCCTCACATTGACCCCAGTTCGGTGCGATTCAGAATCGATCTGCCGGTGAGCGTTCAAGGTGATCTCAACCCGGTAGTCGGACTGAACGCAGCCGCTAATGCGATCGCTATAGCGAGCCACTAGACGCTGATTAGAGGCCTGGCGGCCACCGTGAACGACCGGCAACAGTACTCAATGCGAGTGGCGCAACTCAGCCTTCCCGGGCCTCTACGATGAGAACGGCAGCGATTCATTCGAAAAATCTCCTGGCCGGGGCGGTATTTAGCCTGCTCAGACTGGGACCCAGAAATTACGGAGTTCAATTTGGGTAAGGCTGGCTCGCTCTCAGATCTCAAGCTAGGCGATCTGAGACCCGATTGGAACAATCCGCGTTTTCCACCACTGGCGGTCGATGGGTTCAGCGATGACCTTGACGTGTACGCCCTCTTGGACGATCGATTCGACGCGGCATCGGTTGCAGAGTCCATTGCCCGACACGGTTTCTTCCAGTCCGAACCGCTCATAGCGATCCCCACTCTGGACGGCAAGTACGTCGTGCTGGAGGGTAATCGACGTCTTACTGCGCTGAAAAGTCTCGTAGACCCTGCGGTCAGAAACCGGATGACAGACCCAAGATGGAAGAACATCTCGGCCGATACTGCTCAGATCATCACAGATGCGACATTGATACCGGTGCTCGTCGCGGAATCTCGTGAGAGTGTTGCTCCGATTCTCGGGTATCGGCATGTCACAGGGATCACTCCCTGGGACCCGTATCAGCAGGCGCGATACGTGTCATCGCTGATAGACGCGGCCGATAGCACCGTCAATGCCGCGGAAGTCGCGCACCTAATCGGCCGAGACCTGTCAGAGGTCAAGGCTTTCTACCGGAACTACTCGATAGTCGAACAAGCCAGAGATGTCTTCCAGATCCCTGACGTTGATCGAATCGTCGATGAGTTCGGCGTTTGGACACGAGCGATGACGAGCACCGGGATTCGCGACTACATAGGGGCCCCCGCTCCGCGCGATGTCCAGGAAGGCAACTATCCGCTACCGAGTGAAAACCGCGAACAGCTAATGCAAGCTATTACATGGCTTTTCGGCGTAGCCCGCTCTGCAGGGGACAAAGCCCTCGGGAAACAGTCCAGCGCCGGGAGAGTGATAACGGATTCGCGCCAGTTGACACGCCTCGGCAAGGTATTGGCTAACACCGATGGCAGGGCTGCGCTTGAGGCCGAGCCCAATCTTGTGGATGCGGAGCGTGCCGCCCTCAACCGCTCAGCGCGGTTCTTTGAGGCGACAACAAACGCGAAAGCGTCGCTGCATGTTGCAAAGAAGAATGCAACACCCGCGTTAGTCCAAGACCAGTTACCCCTGCTGGATGAGTTGGCGATCACCTTGGGGCAGATCAGAGCAACAGAGTGAGCGCTAGCGTCTCAGAAGCCCCGACGGACTTCACCTCCTTCGAGCTCTCTGAGTGGATCGAGATGCACATGTTTCTCAACGGCGTTCTGTCAGTGTCTCGGGCCACCATCTCCACATTCTTCCCAGCTGGGCAAGGTCCCGACGGAGCAGAAATAGATCAGCTTTTTGCGGAGATAAGAAGACGGGCCGAAGATGCGCCAACGCTTTACCCGTTTCGAGCAATCGACGACACGATAGAAATCGAAGCATCGATTGATTCGACGGCCTACTTTCTCCTTCAGGTCCTCTCAATAGAAGCAGCGCCTTTTCGACGCCAAAACCGCTTCAACGAAATCAATCCGAGCTTCGAACTAATAACCAGAGAAGCATTAATTTCTTATTGCGGGCCGGGCGCCCAGGGCCGTCGGTTCGGGTGGCCAAACGGTGACGGGCGCCCCGAGCACCTTGGTGATGCCGTTGCGTGGCTCGCGAACGAGATGGGTCTAGGTGTTGGAGATTTTTGGGGTGAGGTCGATTCTGACGACAAGGATGGCGGGATAGATGTTGCCGCTTGGAGAGCGTTCCCGGATGGTTCACCTTCTTTCACTACGTACCTCGCACAGTGCACTGTGCAAATGACGTACGAGCGGAAACCTGGGGATGTCGTGCCGGAGAAATGGGCCTCCTGGATCAAGTTTGGCAAGCTCCCCGAAGTCGTTTTAAGTGTCCCGTTCGCGATCCCAACAGACGCGAAGGTGCGGCTGGACCTGAATTACAAAGTCCATGTTCTCCTGGATCGACTTCGGCTTATTTACCTACTCGACCGCGGGGCCAGCACGCTCAGTTCTTTTCCTGAGTATGAGTTCATGAAGGATTGGACGAGGACTGAAGTTCAATTGACGAAGAATGCTCTCTCTCAACCCTCTGGGCCAATTCCTAGGCGCCCAAAAATCCGAAAGCCGCTGAAAGCGGTCAATCCAAACGCGCCAAGAGAGTAAGCAGGGCCGTCGGTAGGCGAACTTCGCTTGCGGAGATTTCTTCGGGGGCTTTCTAGACTCTCGAAGTCCGGAGGCTTCTGGCAGAGACTGGCTGGGTGGGACTGAGCTTCGCATGCGCCATGCGGGGCCGCGTAGTGAGCGGAAAGCACCATCATCGAAGGTGCAGGTAAACGACCGAAAATGAGGTGTCCGACCTGTGGCGAGCCTGGCCTGCACTCTCGGGCGTGAGAAATGTGGAGACCCGCGCCATAAGCTGGGAAAAATGGCTGGCCTTCAGGCCATTCCTGTAAGAGATAGGCGCCCTATGCTTGAATTGCATGATTATCTCGACCTGACATTCGCGAATGCGGTCGCACAGTGGTCCGGGGTACTGCAGCGTGAGTGCGTTCCCGCGGGACGGAACCAAGAAGACTTTACCCCTGTGGAGACGCTGCTTTGCTTTGGTCTGGGGCTCATTGGAAACCGATCGAAGTCCGGAAACATCAACATCCCCGAATCCTCACCGGATGCCAAGAGGCTAGGTGCACTGTTCAAACGATCACCCGGCAGCCTTTCGCTCAAGCTCGCAAATCTCGACGGTCGACGCCCGCACCGGGCGAAACACGAACAGCAACTTTGGATCAAGCTCACTCAGGATGGTTTCCAGTTCGAAATGCTCTATGCGCTTATTCTCGACGCGGGTCGTTCGGTCGGCCTTGACGAAGAGAAGCTGCCAGACTTTCTTGGCGTAGAAGATAATCGCCTCCAGATCGTCTTCGAAGCGGACGCCGTGAGTGATGACGACCTCCTTGCCTCGCTCGAGGGTGACTTCGCCATGCTGCCCGGCCGCGGCGAGGACATCGATATCCGCGACACGGAACGAGCGTTGTTGGGCACCGCTCGAGTTGGCCAACAACAGTTCGCGCGGAAGGTGCTCACGAACTCAGACTTCGCATGCGTCTTCTGTGGGCTGAGTACGCGCTCGGCAGGCCTCCCTTCGTCACGCCTGCTAATTGCTTCGCATATTAAACCTTGGAGCAAGAGCGGGGGAGGGGAGCGCGTCGATCCGCGCAACGGGCTTGCCGCTTGCCCCACGCACGATGCCGCGTTCGAGGCGTACTTGATTTCGGTTGATGCGGCCGGGAGAATCGTGCGGTCGGCCGCACTCGACCGAGCAATCGCAAGCGATAACTCGTGGCGGCATAACTTCGGCAGCAACGGTCTCGCTCCGAGGCTAAGGATGCCCTCCACCGCGACTATGCCCTCAGCACGTTACACGGACTGGCATAACTCGAAACTCATGGTCGAGTTCTTGAACTGACTGGCTGCTCCCCCGGTCTGTGCTCCCTGTGTCGCTCATGTTGTTCACGGAAACACCGTGCCACGCCGAATTGCGTTCCAATGCAGTGAGCCATCGATAGCAGTGTGCGATTGTCAGCCTCTGTGGTAGCGACCTTTTTAGCGATGCTGGCCAAGCAGGCAGATGAACTGCGGCTGCCCGCTGTCGACACCCTCACGTTGCACGGCGGCGGCTTCCGTTACCGGAGAAGGCGGGAACCATTCCACCCCCGCCCGCGTTACCCCTGACATGAAGTCAATTGTGTACAGCCAGACCGGTGACCCGTCCGTGCTCCAGCTCGTCGATCGGCCGGTGACCGAACCCGGAGCCGGCGAAGTGCGGGTGCGGATTGTGGTCAGCGGCGTGAACCCCACCGACTGGAAGTCGCGCCGCGGCTCGGCGCCGGGCCAGGCCCTCGCGTTCGAAGACGTCGTACCCGGGCAGGACGGCGCCGGGATTGTGGAGGCGATCGGCGCCGGCGTGCAACATGTCAGTGTGGGCGACCGGGCGTGGCTGGCGCTCGCCGCGTATCAGCGCGCGAACAGCGGCTCGGCCCAGGAGCAAACGGTGCTTCCGGCGGAGCGCGTCTTCCTGCTGCCGGCGGATGCAAGCTTCGACCAGTGAGTATTTGCGGGTTTGGGGGCCAGTGAATATTGCCTTCGGGGGCCACCGGTATTGCCTTTGGGAGCCACACGGTCGCGCGGTCGGGGGCCACTGGCT